>JAITEO010000329.1 GCA_031281985.1 Zoogloeaceae bacterium
CCCCCCCCCACCTCGCGCTGGATTGACCGTGGTAGTTCACGGATTGAAGCCAGGCTTTGCCTGGTAACAAACCCCAAGATGAGCCGGCAAAAAGTGGATGCTCACTTTTTGACGTTTTCCCTTGAATGCGTTGCCTGTCCGCGCCTGGCTGCGCATCTGGCGGAGTTGCGGCGGCGTGAGCCGGATTGGCACAATCGTCCGGTTCCTTCTTTCGGGCCGCTTTCGGCGCGTCTGCTCATCGTTGGCCTGGGGCCGGGAGAAAAGGGCGCCAATCGTACCGGGCGTCCCTTTACCGGCGATGTCGCGGGCGAACTCCTGTATCCCGCGCTGCACCGCTTCGGCTTTGCCAGCGCGGGGGAGCCGCTGGGTGACGACAAATCCGCCAATCCGCGAATGCGCCTCATGGATGCGCGCATCACCAACGCCGTGCGCTGCCTGCCGCCCGCGAACAAACCCACCTCCGCCGAAATCCGCGCCTGCAATCTCCACCTGTGCCACGAAATCAACGCCATGCCGCATCTCGCCGCGATCCTGGCGCTGGGCGGTGTGGCTCACCAGTCCGTTCTGCGCGCGCTTGGCCTCTCGCCCGCGCAATACCCCTTCGGCCACAACCTGCGCTACGCACTGCCCACGCCCTTGCCCACCCTCTTCACCAGCTACCACTGCAGCGGCTACAACTGGCGCACCGGCCGCCTGAGCCGCGAAAGTTTTGAACGCGTCTTTGCCGCCCTGCGCGAGGAAGTGCCTTGTTCAGAGGACAGAAGACGGAAGACAGAAGACTGAGCGGCGCTGCGCGCCTTTGTGAGCCGTAATAATCTGTAATCGGAAGGGCCTGCGGAGTCCATCATGCCCATTATGCGAGCACAGAAATACTGATCATGGTGCGCGCAAAACTTCCGACCGCGCCGGGTGATGGCGGCTTGTGGCGATGTGGCAAGGGACTTCAACGAAGCGGCCTGCGTGGCGGATTTGTTGCATCGTTATCGGGAATTCGCGGATGGGAAGTCCGGCCAGCGGAATGCCGGGTTCATTTCGTTTGTTCCCCGCTAAAAATGCGCATGGACCGGCACGTCACGAATGCGCTTGCCGATATTTGCCTCGGCGGTTTTCATGTCGAAATCCGCTTGCAGGTTCATCCAGTAGCGCGGCGATTGGTCGAAGAACCGCCCGAACAGCAAGGCCAGTTCCGCCGTGACCGGACGCGCGCCATTGACGATGTGCGATACCCGCATTGGAGAAATACCGATGGCGCGTGCGAACCCCGCCTGCGAAACGCCAAGCGCTTGCAGCGTTTCGGCCAGAAACTCGCCGGGGTGAATAGCCGGCAGTCCGTTTTTTGTCATGTCAGGTTCTCCTCAATGGTAAGTGTTCGTCAAAAAGTAAAGCCCCACTTTTTGCCGGTTCAGTTTGCAAAAAAGGGCAAGTGAGGCTCGCCCTTTTTTGGAATAAAGGCAACGTAACCCCACGGCCGGATGGGCTTGCACCCTGCGAAGGGTTTTGCGTTGGGTTTACACGGTTTGAAGCCAGGCTTTGCCTGGTTTCGGGTGCAATCCAAAGTGGAGGAAAAACCTTGCCAAACGAAGCGTTGCTGCTTGCCGTCCCCTTGCAGGGTGCAACTTTCCCCAAAACCATGACAACGTGCCGCGCTGCCCCCTCTCCCGCCTCTGACGGGGCACCCTCTCCCCCAAAGGATTGGGGGAGAGGGGACGGCAAATAGCGGCGCTTCGTTTTTGTTTCTTCCACTTTGGATCGCACCCCCTGGTTTCAAACCCAAGATAAACTGGAAAAAGTGGTTTTTTACTTTTTGCCGTCTAAAAACCCGCGCAGCGCCGCTTCGCTCATGGCTTCCTGGACGGACTCTGACAGGCCGATGGCGGTGACGAGTTCGAGGTGGATTTGTGGGAACTGCGTCTGCAAGCGGGCGATGCGCGCGGGCAGATCGCGTTTCATGTGGCCGCCTGCCGCGATGAACATGGGCAGGACGTGCACATGCGTCACGCCGCCTGCCGCTTGCAGGGAGGCAAGCAGGGTTTCCAGGTTCGGCGGCAGGTGTTCGAGAAACGCCAGTTCCACCCGGCACGCCGGATCGCGTGCATGAATTTTCGCGCGCACGGACAAAAGCGCCTCCGCCCATGCCGGATCGCGCGCTCCGTGTCCCAACAGTGCCAGGACGCGAGAGGATGGCGATATCGGCTTTTCCATCAAATCCGGCTCGCCGCGACCCGCGCGCGCGCCTCGTTCAGATCGCGGGCGGCGTTGCTGGCGTAGAGGCAGCAGACCAGTTGGTTGGTCAGCGGCAGGGGCAGCGGCAGTTTCTTCTCCAGCGCCTTTTCTATCCATTGCGCCGTGCTTTTGGCGTCCGCCGTCTCCGGCAGATGCGGCAGGGTCTGGATGCTGTTGCGCTCGGCGGCGAACAAGGTCTGGGCCGTGCCGGCATGCAGGAATTCGATGCAGGGACGGCGCAGGGGATTGGCGAAGGGTTCGCCTTCCGTTGCGCGCGACAACAGGGCGGTCTGCCCCCTCGCCAGCAGGACTTCCCGCATCTTGTCCAGCGCGCCGGGATGCGTGGCGGCGGCCATCAGCACGCCCTGACCGCTGATGAACGGGTCCAGCAGCTTGACCAGCGTATGCGCGCAGTGGCGCAGCCCCAGGCGTGCGCGCAGGGCCAGTTGTTCGGCCAGCGCGGGCGAGAAGACGGAAAGCGGCGCAAAGGTCAGTCCTTCCTGTTCGATCCGTTGTTGCGCCTGTTGCAGGTTGACGGCGGGCGAAATGCCCAGTTCGCGGAAAACCTGCGCCGAAGTGGTGCGTCCAAAGCCCTCGATCAACCCATGCACCAGCACCGGCACGCCAAAACGCTGCAACAGCAGCGCCAGGAGCGGCGTCAGGTTCATGCCCCGACGCGCACCATTGTAGGAAGGCAAGACCACCGGACGAATCTCGCCGAGAGGCCGTTCCAGTCGATAACTGCGCGCTTCCACCGCGTGCAGGAATGCGCCCAGTTCCGTCGGCGTCTCGCCCTTCATTCGCAGCGCGATGAGAAGGGCGCCCAGCTCCAGTTCCGGGACGCCACCATCCAGTATGGCGGCATAGAGCCTCTCGGCAGCCTCGAAATCCAAATCTGTGGCGCTCTTCGCGCCGCGTCCGATTTCCCGGATATAGGGGGAAAAGTTCATGCGTTCTCCTTGGTCATTGCGCACTCCTGAATGCAACGGCCATGCCGGGTTGACGTCAAAA
>JAITEO010000049.1 GCA_031281985.1 Zoogloeaceae bacterium
AACGTGCCGTGCCGCCCCTTGCAGGGTGCAAGCCCTCTCCCGCCCTGCCGGGCACCCTCCCCCCCAAAGGATTGGGGGAGAGGGGACGGCAAGCGGCGGCGCTTCGTTGGTTTCCTCCACTTTTAATCGCACCCTCTTCGTTTCCGAGCGATCCTCCCGCCCGATTCCTGATATATAATCACCGATTTTTCAACCTTGCCCCACCGAAAAGCATGACCGGGGGGCTTTTGCCATAAGGAGTGTTCATGCGTCATTACGAGATTGTTTTTATCGTCCATCCGGATCAGAGTGAGCAGGTGCCGGCGATGGTGGAACGCTATCGCGCGCTCATCACCGGGCGGGGCGGACAGGTTCATCGGCTGGAGGATTGGGGGCGGCGGCAACTGGCCTATGCCATCGAGAAAATCCACAAGGCGCACTACGTGCTGATGAATATCGAATGCGACAGCGAAACGCTGGCGGAACTGGAGCATGGCTTCAAGTTCAACGACGCGGTGCTGCGCAACCTCACCATCAAGATGAAGCACGCGGTCACCTCGCTTTCGCCCATGATGAAGGATGACAAATCCAAGTCCATGCTGGCGGAAGAGAATGCCGGAGCCGAGATCGCGGCAAGCGCGGAAGAAGTGCCGCTCGCGGCGGAAGAACCCGCGGCGGCGGATGTCGCGGTGGTCGAATCCTGATTTTGCGCGCGCGTATTGAGGCTTTCTCCTGAACCAGCTTCGGATTGCCGGGCAACTGGCGGAAAAGAAGCCGCTGCGGTACACCCCGGCGGGGATTCCGGTTGCCGAAGGGCGCATCACGCACCATTCGGAACAGACGGAAGCCGGAACGCTCCGGCAGACGGTCTGCGAAATGCCGGTGCTGGCGCTGGGCGAGTTGGCCAACTGGCTGAACGCGACGCCCCTGGGCGTGGAATTCCAGCTTTCCGGATTCCTGGCCGCGAAAAGCCGCAACAGCAAGACGCTCGTATTACACGTACAAACGATTGATTTTTTGGAAGGAAAAGAAAATGGCCCGATTCTTCAAGAAGAAGGAAGATGACAAGAAAAAGCGGCGCACCGGCGGACTCTTCAAGCGCCGCAAGTTCTGCCGCTTTACCGCCGAGAAGGTGGAACAGATCGACTACAAGGATGTGGAAGTCTTGAAGGAATACATCCAGGAAAACGCCAAGATCATGCCGGCGCGGCTCACCGGCACCAAGGCGGGCTACCAGCGGCAGTTGTCCGTTGCCATCAAGCGCGCCCGTTTCCTGGCGCTCTTGCCCTACACCGACAACCACCAGTAAGGAGCGACCCGCATGCAAATCATTCTGCTCGAAAAAGTCGCCAACCTGGGGGATCTCGGGGAAGTGGTCAAGGTGAAGGACGGCTATGCCCGCAATTTCCTGATCCCGCAAAAAAAGGCCAAGCGCGCCACGCCCGCCGCGCTGGCGGAATTTGAAGCCCGCCGCGCCGAACTGGAAAAAGTCCAGGCCGAAAAGCTCGCCGCCGCCCAGGCCGTGGCCGAAAAGCTGGAAGGCATCCAGCTTACCATCGCCCGCAAGTCCGCGATGGATGGCCGCCTCTTTGGCTCCGTGACCCATCACGACATCGCCGAAGCCCTGCTGGCGCTTGGCTTTGCCATCGACAAGGGACACGTGCGCATGCCCGGCGGCCCGCTGAAGACGACCGGCGAATTCCCGCTGGAAGTCGCGCTGCATACCGACGTGCTGGCGACGGTCAATGTGACGGTGACCGGCGAATAACCCGGCGCGGCACTCCCGCTCCCCTCGTCCATGCCATTGCGCAAAAAACCCCGCTCGTTTTACACGCGGGGTTTTTTATTGAAGACCTTTATAGCCCGCTTGGCGGATGCGCTTTCTTCCGCTCGACCCACAGGATTCCTCCACGATGTCAAACGATGATACGCTGACGCCAGACCTTTTTGCCGCGCCGGAGCCGCCGCAGGCTCCCGGCAATCCTCCCGCCCTGCCGGACTTGCCCGCGCGCGTTCGGAATGGGGACGACGGCGAGAGCGTGTTGTTGCACGAGTCCGCCCTGCGCGATTATCTGGAATACGCGGTGGCGGTGGTCAAGGGACGCGCCCTGCCGGATGTGCGCGATGGCATGAAGCCGGTGCAGCGCCGGGTGCTTTTCGCCATGCGGGAACTGGGACTTTCCGCCATCGCCAAGCCGGTCAAGTCCGCGCGCGTGGTGGGCGATGTCATCGGCAAATACCATCCCCACGGCGACGCTTCCGCCTATGAGGCGATGGTGCGCGTGGCGCAGCCGTTCGTGCTGCGCTATCCGCTGGTCGACGGCCAGGGCAATTTCGGCTCGCGCGATGGCGACAATGCTGCCGCCATGCGCTATACGGAAGCGCGCCTGATGCCCATCGCCGAATTGTTGCTGGCGGAAATCGACGAAGGCACGGTGGATTTTCGTCCCAATTACGACGGCACCTTCGAGGAACCAGCCTTCCTTCCGGCGCGCCTGCCCTTTGTCCTGTTGAATGGCGCTTCCGGCATCGCCGTGGGCATGGCAACCGAAATGCCGCCGCACAATCTTAAAGAAGTCGCCGCCGCCGCCATCCACCTGTTGCAACACCCAGAGGCGACGCTGGAGGAACTGCTTTCCCACCTGGCCGGTCCCGATTATCCCGGCGGCGGGCAGATCATTTCTTCCGCCGCCGACATTGCCGCCGCCTACCGCGCGGGACGGGGCAGTCTCCGGGTGCGGGCGCGTTACGAGATCGAGGAGCTGGCGCGCGGCGCGTGGCAGGTGGTGTTCACGGAACTGCCGCCGGGCGTTTCCTCGGCGCGGGTGCAATCCGAAGTGGGCGCGATTGCCAATCCCCAACCGCGCGCGGGCAAGAAGGCCATCGAGCAGTCCGCCGCCCAATTGAAGGCGCTGTTTGCCTCGCAACTGGACAAGATGCGCGATGAATCCGGCAAGGATGACGCGGTGCGCCTGGTGTTCGAGCCTGCCAGTTCGCGGCAGAACCGGGAGGAATTCGTCGCCCTGCTGCTCGCGCATACCAGTCTGGAAGTCACCGCGCCGATCACTCTGGTGGCGGTGGGGCTGGATGGCCGTCCCTGCCAGAAATCGCTGCGGGAGATTCTCGGCGAATGGTGCCAGTTCCGCGTGCGCACGGTGACGCGGCGTACCCGCTACCGTCTGGAGAAGACAGAGGAGCGCATCCACATCCTGGAAGGGCGGCACATCGTCTTTTTGAACATCGACGCGGTGATCCATCTCATCCGCGAATCGGACGACCCCAAGGCGGCGCTGGTGGCGCGCTTTTCCCTTTCCGAACGGCAGGCGGAGGACATCCTGGAAATTCGCCTGCGCCAGTTGGCGCGGCTGGAAGGCATCAAAATCGAGCAGGAACTGCTCAAGCTGCGCGCGGAACAGGCGGCGCTGGAAGCCTTGCTGGCGGACGAATCCCGCCTGAAAAAACAGGTGGTGCGCGAAATCCGCGAAGACGCGCAAAAATACGGCGATCCCCGGCGCACCCTGATCCAGCCCGCGCTGGCGGCTTCGCGCGCCGAAGTCACCCCCGTTGCCGACGAACCCGTCACCGTCATCATTTCCGAAAAAGGCTGGGCCAGGGTGCGCCAGGGACACGCGCTGGACTTGTCCTCTATCGCTTTCAAGGACGGGGACAAGCTGGGCATTGTCCATGAATGCCGTTCGGTGGACGCGCTGGCGATTCTCGCGGACGATGGCCGCGCCTACACGGTTGCCGTCGCGCAACTTCCCGATGGCCGCGGCATGGGCGCGCCGCTCTCTTCCTTCGTGGAGATGGGCAAAAGCCGCATCGCGCATGTGCTGGCGGGGAGCGCGGAAAGCGAATGGCTGATCGCCAAAAGCTCCGGCTATGGCTTTATCTGCACCCTTGCCGACCTGTTTTCGCGCCAGAAGGCGGGCAAGGCGTTCCTTTCCCTGGAAAAGAACGCCCGCATCCTGCCGCCGCAGGCGCTTGCGGAAAATGCCGCTTCCACCTACCTGGCGGCGCTATCCAGCGATTTCCGCCTGCTGGTTTTCCCCCTGGAACAGATGAAACGGCTCTCCGGCGGCAAGGGCCTGCAGATCATGGGCATCAAGGGCGAGGAAACCCTGCTGCAAACCCTGGTCGGCCCCGGCCCGGTCGTCAAGATTTGCGGCGTGTTTCGCAACAAGCCAAAGGAACTCCTTTCCGAACCCCGCCACCTCGGCCACCGCGCCCGCCGCGGCGCAGGCCTCGGCCTCATCAAGGAGCCGGTATTGCAACCAGCCGAGGGAACGACGCCAGCAGAAACGCTGCTGTAGTGTTCAGGGGGTCAGGGATCAGGTATCAGGTATCAGATGTTCGACATGCCCGCGCGTAGCGCGGTCACACACTCCTCCCCTGAGAAGGGGAGGCCGGGAGGGGTTTGCGGTGGTGGAACAGGAACCAGGGTCAGATGCGGATCGACCCGCTGCGCAAATCCTGAAACCCAGAAACGACGCCATTCAAGCGCCTGATGAGCGACAAGTACCTGCTGGT
>JAITEO010000087.1 GCA_031281985.1 Zoogloeaceae bacterium
TCGCAATGACGACAAGCGAAGCGTGAACGCACCATGCGCTCTGCGCTTCGCTGGTCCAAGCTGCAAATCTCCGTCCGCTCAGCGCATCCGGAAAACCTTCCCTTTCGGCGCGAACGGCAGTCTTGCGCCCTGCGGAATCAGGAATGCGTGTTCGCGTCCGCGCAGCAGCAGGCGATCTTCGCAACAGGCATCGGTGATGATCAGGAGCGGCGCGTCTTTCGGGAAGTCTTCCGCATGTTCCAGGAGGTCGATTCCCGGTTGCAGCACCGTGCCGCCTCTCCCCTTGACCTTGACTTCGCCGGCGATATCCATCGGCGGCATGTAGCCCTGATCGTAGGCGGCGGCGTCGCAGAAGACCACCCGCGCGGCGGGCACGTCGCGGGCCAGGCTGTAACTGGCGATCGCGCCCAGGGCGATCGCCAGCAGGGCGCGTTCCATGCTGCCCGAGGTATCCAGCACGACGCCGAAGGTGCGTTTGCTCAGGGCTTCCTCCGGCAGCCGCCAGCCGGGTCGGGGGATGTCGGGCGTGGCGGATTGGCGGCGGGAGAGGCGCGCATAGCTGCGCCGTTTTTCCAGCGGGGCGAAAAAATCGTCGAACCAGCGGGCGAGTTCCACGTCCCAGGGAATCGGCGGATGCGCCAGCGCCCGGATTTCCTCGATCAGGCCCTCCGGCAGGAAGCCGCGCCCCTGCGCCTGGTGATAGTCGAGGCCCTGCCCCAGAGCGCGGCGATAGAAGGCGTCCAGATCCACGCCGTCGCCGCGTTCCCGCCAGGCGCCGCCTTCGCCCAGGATGTCGCCCAGGCCGACGCCGCGCAGGGTGGCGAGCTTGCGGAAGCGGCGCATGTCGGTGGCGATGCGCTCATAGACGGCCTCGGCGCTCAAGCCCTTGAACTGCGGGTCGAACAGCACTTCGTCCGGGCGTTCGCCCACGCCCATCTCGGTGAGCCAGCCGTTGATCACGTAATCGCAGGCCACGTTCCACAAATAGGGATCGCGCCATTCGGCGCGTGAATCGTGGCGCAAGGCCGCGTGCAGGAATTCGTGCGCCATGACGAAACGCAGCGCCGCGGCGGAAAGGCGCGCCCGCGGATTGATGTAGATCTCGCGCATTTCGGCGGAGATGGCGGCAATGGAGATATTCATGCGCTGGCAGGTTTCCGCGTCCTCGACGAGGCGAAAGTGGGCGGCAATCGCGCCCAGCAGAGGGTAGGAGGAAACAAACCAGGCCTTGGCCGTCTGCGCGGGCGAGCGTGTTTCGTCCGGATCGTAAAGATTATTCTGCTGTCCGCCGGCGACATTCACCGCGCTCTTGACCGCGCGCCCCAGGCCGTAGGCAAAATCGGCCGCCCAGTCGTGCGGTTTTCCGCCCGTCTCCTGCATATGGAGATCCGGTCCGTTCCCCGCGGTGCCGAAGCCCAGGTAGCCCGGCGGGATGCCTTCGCGCAGGAAGCGCTCGAAAAGGCGCCGTTCGTCCTGGATGCCTTCCGGCAGGGGATGCTCGTACCAGGGTTTACCGAATTTCAGATCGGAGAGGAATTTCTCGACCGCGAGGTCGCAAGCCGCGTTCCATGCCTTTTGTGCCTCGGCGCTCCCTTGCCTGACGAAATGCCGGAAGCCCAGATGCAGCGCGCAATGCGCCAGCACCCGCGCCCACACCTCTGGTTCGGCGCGGGCCTTGGGATGGCAATGAATCCCGCCGTTTTCTCCGACGTAGGCCAGACCGTCTTCCTGCTTGTACATGAACTCGCCGCGAAAAACATGGACCGGCAGGGCGGCGAAGATCGGATGCCGCTTCATGATCTCCCGGCCGGCCAGAAGATACTTGCCGGCGACGTCGTCCGTCCGCTTCTTCGCCCGGCTCATTTTCTCTTTTCCGCCAGTCTCGGCAGGTCGCGCACGATTTCCACCATGAACCAGTCGGGCAGGGTATCGCCGTCTTCCGGGGCAACGGCCATTTGCGCGATTTCCAGGCTGATGCGCGCCAGATCCTGCAACAGGTCCTTGGCGCGCAGAACGAACTTTTGCGCGCTGGCGGAGAGTTTGTTCTTCTCGGCCGGCAGTTCCTTGATCAACTGGGCGCGGAAACTCTGCGCGAGAAAATAGAGCGCGTCGCGGTCTTCCGGCGCACCGGGCCATTTCTGCCCGCCGTCGATGATCGCGGACAGGGCGTAGCGGTTCCTGATCTGCTTGATGAAAGCGCGGAACTGCGCCGCGTGCGGCGGCGAAAGACAGCCCCCCGCGAGCGTTTCGATCTGCCGGTCGCTCACCGTTTCGCCGTAGCTTTTCAGGGCGTCCGACAGCATGTGCCAGGAACGCGGTGTGGAAAACGGCTCTTCCGTCTTCGGCGGTTGCCGCCACAGATGGTCCGGGCGCAGGCCGATGTATTCGATGACGTGCGGATGAATGCCGTTCTCCTTCGCCCAGGCCAGCCAGAGGCGGTGCGAGGCGATCAATTCCACGTGGAACATGCGGTTGATGAGCGCCGAGGACATGGGCTTGACGATGGCGTTGTCCTGCGCGCGGTTGCCCGCGCCGATCACGATCGACCCCTTGGGCAGGCGGTACTCGCCGATGCGCCGGTCATGAATCAGGCTGTAGAAGGCCTTCTGCACTTCCTGCGAGCAGGCGTTCAATTCGTCCAGAAACAGGCAGTAGGGTTCCTCGCGCGCGATCATGCGCGGCGGACAAAAGGCGCTTTTGCCGTCGACGATCTGCGGAACGCCGATGATGTCCTCGGGCGCGAGCTGGCTGCCCAGGAGAGAGACGCAGGGCAGGGAGAATTCCGCCGCGAATTTCTCGACGATCGACGATTTGCCGATCCCCGGCGCGCCCCAGATGAACACGGGGCGGACGGTGGCGACATTGACCAGCAACTCGAACAACTGGTCGGGGTTTAAGGGCAGGGTATTCATCGGCGTTTCGTTCCGATCGAAAAAATCCCTGGGGCGCGAGGTCCCGAGGTAAAAAATGGAGCGGGCGTTTCGCCCGCAAGAAAATCACGAAGC
>JAITEO010000130.1 GCA_031281985.1 Zoogloeaceae bacterium
GGTTTTAAATCAAAGCGGGGCGGAATCACCGGCAGATGCGAAAACGTCCATTTGCCGCGCTTGACTTCATATTCCTCTGGACACGCCAGTTCCAGGAGATGCCCGATGGCGGAAGAGACAACATAGTCCTCGCCCTCGAAGTAATCATCATGCTTGGCAAGCCCGCCCAACGCGCGCGCGATGTCGTTGGCGACGGAAGGTTTTTCGGCGATGACCAGTTGTTTTCCCATTTTGTTGTGCCTGTGCAATTATGAACGCGCCATACCGCGACGCGAAAACCGGGCGGATGATATATCAGGGATGCGCACATAGGAAATCCAGCGCAATTCCGGGGGCAATTAAAAGTGGCGGATTTTGTTCCAGATGCGGCGCGTTGCCGTTCCCTTTCCCCCAAGACTTTGGGGGAGCGGGAACGGCAAGCAGTTGTGCTTTGTCTGAAAAGAATTTTCCTCCGCTTTTTATCACGCCCCAACCCAGGCATTTTTCACACCCGCTTTTCCGAACCCTGCTAACATCACGGTTTTCCCCGCAGGCGCGTGGTACGCGCCCTCTGAAAGCTCCTTCATGCGTTTCCTGACTCCTGATGACGCTCCGCCTGCCCTGCCGTGCTGGATCAACGGGCGTGCCTTTCTTTCCCTGACGGAGGCTTTTGTCGACGTCATTGACCGGGACAGCGGCCAGCCTGTGCGGCGCACGCCACTGTGCGGCGCGGCGGAAGTGGAAGCGGCATTGGCTGCGGCGCAGGCGGCTGCTCCGGCGTGGCGCGCGCAGGGCGCAGCCGAACGGGAGCGCCTGCTGGTGGCCTGGGGCGCATTGCTCCAGGCCTATCGCGATCATTTCGCGCGTCTGCTGCGGCAGGAGGCGGGGGGTACGGAAGCGGCGGCAGGGGAAGAAATTTCCGCCGCCGTCCACGCGCTCGGCACTGCTGACGCCGCGTCTGCTGCCCCACGTGCATGTGTCCTGGGGGAAATTGCCATCTTCCAGGCGGGGACGGCAGAAGGGCTGGCGGAGGTCGCGCGCGCGTTGGCGGTGGAATTGCGCGCGGGCCTGCCGGTCGTGATCAATCCGGATGCCGCCGCGCCCGGCGCAATCTACGCGCTCTGTGAATTGTCCGCGCGGGCGGGTCTGCCTGCGGGAGTGGTCAATCTCGTGCAGGGCAGGGAAGCCGTAACTGAGGTGTTTGCTTCTCATATGGCGTTGGCATCGCAGCCCGCATGCGTGAAATGAGTGAAAACCAGATGAATGAGAACCGCGTCGTCGCCATTGTCTATTACAGCGGTTACGGACACACGGCGCGGTTGGCGAATGCGGTGTGGGCGGGGGCGAACGCGCAGGCAGGTGTGGAAGCGCGGCTTTATGACGTGACGGCGCTGGATGAAAATGACTGGGCGGAACTGGATGCCGCCGCCGCCATCGTATTCGGCACGCCGACCTACATGGGCAGCGCCGCAGCGAAGTTCAAGGCGTTCATGGAAGAGAGCAGCAAGTGCTGGTTTGCCCGCCGTTGGCGGGACAAGCTGGCGGCGGGTTTTACCTGTTCGGCCGCGCAGGCGGGCGACAAGCAGAATACTCTGGCGCAACTGGTTACCTTCGCTTGCCAGCACGGCATGATCTGGGTGGGGCTGGATCTTCTGGCGGGACACAATTCCAGCCGGGGGTCGGCGGATGATCTCAATCGTCTGGGCGCATCCCTGGGCGTCATGGCGCAGGCCAACGCGGACGAAGGCGCGGCGGCGATGCGCGTGTCCGATCTCGAAACCGCGCATCATCTGGGTGCGCGCATGGCGGCGCAAACGCTGCGTCTGAATGACCATTGACGTCCCGGGAGGCTTGGAGTCAGCTCAACCTTGGTGTTGCGTTGCCTTTTGGAAGCGTCAAAAAGTAAACCCCTACTTTTTGCCGGTTCAGTCAGCAAAAAAGGTGAGGCAAAGCCCGCCCTTTTTTGGTGAAAAAGCAACGCAACACCAAGGATGAGCTGACTTTTGTGCGGCAAAGTCGCATCTGACTTCGCCAGACCAGCCTTCGGCTTATCTGTCAAAAAGTAGTGGTTATTTTTTGACGCTTACTTTCCCCAAAAAAAGGGCAGGCTTTGCCTTTGACGTTTCCTTACCGATTGCCTGAGCGGAGCAGTTCCAGGTTGGCTTTTTTGGCGTTTGTGCAGTTTTCCGTCTTGCCCAGGCGGTCGGGGTCGGCCTTGCATTCCCGGATGACTTCCATGCGTTCGGCGTCGTGCTCCTTGTACCATTCGACGCTCTGGAGTTCGCGCCCGCAGGCGGCAAGTCCCGACGCGACGAGGGCAATGAGGGTGGCGGTGAAAAAGCGGGATCGAGTGATCATGACACTTCCTTTCTGACAGAAAAAAAACGACGGTAGAAAAACCAGAACATGGGCAGCAGAAGCAGACAGGCCTGTGCGCCCAGGCTTTGCGCGGAAGGCGCGATGCCCAGCCAGCTCACTTGCGGAAAACCCGGCAGATAGAGGCTGGCGAACCAGCCCGCCGCCTGGAGTTCCACGATGCCCTGTCCCAGGAACACGATGGCAAGCCCGTAGAGCAGGAGCGAGGTCGCGCCGAAAAAGAGGCCGAAGGGCAGTTTCAGGGCAAGGCGGCGCAGACAGAAAAAGCCCAGCAGGAGCAGGACGGCGGCGGTTGCGAGTCCCGACCACAGGGCGGCTTCCTCGCCGGGTGCGGCGAGCGCGAGCGCCTGATAAAACAGCACGGTTTCCGCGCCTTCGCGATAGACCGCGAGACAGGCCGTGCCCGCCAGCGCGAGCAGCGAGCCGGTTCCCAGCGCCGTTTCCATCTGGCGCGCAATCCAGGCGTCCCAGCGTTTGGCCTCGCATTTGGCGAACAGCCAGCAACTGACGTAAAACAGCATGACGCTGGCGGCAAGCAGGGTGATGCCTTCGACCACGGCCAGCGGCGCGCCGCTCTGTTTCAGGAAGGCCGTTACCGCCCAGCCTGTGGCAAGCGAAAGCGGAATCGCCACGGCCACGCCCGCGTAAATCACCCAGACCCTGTCCGCTGCTCCGGCGCGGCGCAGCCAGGCCGCCAGCGCTCCCACCACCAGCAGACTTTCCGCGCCTTCGCGCAGCAGGATGAGCAGGGCCTTCACAAAGGTGCCGCTTGCTCCTGTTGCCGTGTCTTCGCCGTAAAGATGCCGCGCCGCCAGAAGCCGGGATTCCAGTCTGCCCCAGGTCGTCTCCAGCCGCGCGCGGGGCACGCCGCGCATGGCGTCCCCGTTCAGCGCGCCAAAGAGCGCCTCCAGTTCATTCTTGAGACCGGAATCGCGTGTACCCAGGTCCAGTTCCAGCATTTCGAAGCGTTCGAAATAAAGCGCTGAAAATTCGCCCGCTGCCGTCAGTGGCTGCGTTTCATCGTAGGCGGCCACCGCCGCCTTGCCGCGCGCGAGAATGTCGTCGATGACGCGCGCGCCTTCCAGCCCGGCGGCAAAAAGCGGTGCGGAGAAGAGAACCAGGCAGAGGCAGAGGAGGGCGCGCGCGAGGGAACGTACAGAAGAGAAGAAAATTTCACCGGTACGAGCGCCACAGGCCCGTAGGTTTTCCAGCGGTTTTGCGGATAGCCTCGGCGCTTTGGGTAACCGAACCGCCGCATGGATTGCCACGGCGCTTTGTTTCTCGCCGTGAAGAACATGATGTGTCGTTGTGCGCAGCATTTTTCAGGTATTCCTAATTTTCCGCCAGGATCAGGTTGTAGAGCCGACGCGCGGCCAGGCGCGCGCGGCGAGGGGCGTCCGTGGACTGCCGCGCGTAGCGGCTGTCATCCCAGGCCGTGGCCAGCGCGACGAGGTCTTCCGCCAGCAGCGGTCGTTCCATGCCTACCCGGCGCGCGAAGGCGCGTGGACATTCTCCGGGGGCGCGGACAAATCCCCGTTGCGCCAGCAGACGCAGAATGCGCCGCCAGTCGCGCTCCGGCGGCGGCAGGCGGCGCGCGTCCAGCGCCCGCGCGAGCAGCAGACGCAAGGCGAACAGGCAGGTCACGGAAACGGCGGCGAAGCCGCACAGCCAGAGCCAGGCGAAACGGTCGGAGACGCCCGCGACCAGGCCGCGCTGCGTTTCTCCATCGAGCCGGAAAATCCAGCGCCCCAGAAACGCGCCGGGATCGGGCAAGGACCAGCCGGAGGCCGTTGGTGCCTTCATGAGGCGGGGATCCGGCGCGCGCGGAGCAAACTCCGGGGCGGGGGGATTCGGGCGCGGAGTTGCCGCCGCGGTTTTTTCCGGCGTTTTTTCCGGACGTTTTTCCTGCGTGGCGGCGGTTTTACGCGCCGTGTTCCGACCGGAGGCAAAACGTTCGGGCGCGACCAGATCCACCGGATCGACGCGCAGCCAGCCGCGTTGCGTGTCCCAGATTTCCGCCCAGGCGTGGGCATGGTTTTTCTTGACGATGACGTAATCGGTCAGTGCCATCAGCTTGCCGCCGCGATAACCGGTCACGAGCCGCGCCGGAACACCAGCGGCGCGCATCAGGAAGACCAGACTTCCCGCGAAAAGGTCGGCGTTGCCTACGCGGGTGTCGAACCAGAAAGCATCCAGCAGGTTGGCTCCGGCAGGCAGGTCGAAGCGGTCGCGTACCTGGTAGCCGCCACGGGCAAGCGTGGCAAGCGCCGCTTTCAGCCGCGCGGCGGTATCCGGCAGGCGGGCGAGTTCCGCACCCTGCGCGCGCAGGCGGGGATTGCCTCGTTCCGGCAGGGCCAGCGCGCGGTTGCGGGTAGCTTCCGCCAGTGTGCCGCCCGCCTCCCATTCCAGATGCGAGGTCAGTGTGTAGCGCATTTCCGTGCGCACCGGGCGATGCGCGAGTACCTGCCAGTCGGCGCTGACGAAGGATTCGGCGGCAAGCGTGCCCGGCAAATCCAGCGCGTAGAGCCACAGCCGTTCATGCGGCGTCAGCCGCAGCGTGTAGCGCACTGGCTGTCCGACCCGCGCAAGCTGCGCGGTGAAGGCGGCGGCCTTGCTCCAGCCCTGCCGCATCAGGGCGCGGCCCTGGCCTTTTTCGTAGGCCGCGTCCAGCCGCCATTCCGTGCCGTCGAAATCGTAGTAGACCGGGCCGCGCCAATACAGCAGGCTGGTCGGCGGTACCCAGTTTTCAAATTCCGCTACCAGTACCGGTGCGGATTCCGCAACGCCGGTCTGCGTGCCGCCCTGTCCGGGCTTCAGGCGCGTGGAAACGCCCAGCCCCTGATTCGAGGGTTCCAGCCCCAGCGCCAGCGGCAGACCCAAGGAAAGGCCGATGTCCCACAGGGGGCCGGGTACGCGCGGGAAAAAGACGAAGA
>JAITEO010000133.1 GCA_031281985.1 Zoogloeaceae bacterium
GCCTTCGCGCTCCTGCCCGCGCAGAACGCCACCGGCAACTGGATCAAGATCGTGCAGCGCGTGCCGGTGAAGATCGAACTGGAAGCCGAAGACCTGAGGGCGCATCCCTTGCGCATCGGCCTTTCCATGCGGGTGACGGTGGATCTGCACGACCACGACGCTCCGGCAGCTACGCCCGCCGCGCCCGATACCGCGTTGGACGCCACCCCGAATGTCCTTCCCACCCGGAACGCCTCGGACGCGGCGCTCGATGCCGCGCGGGCAAGAATCCGGGAAATCATCCGCCAGCACGATATCCACGAGAAATATATTTCGTGACAGACCGAGGCGATACTACGACAAGCCATAACCCATTGATTACTAAGATGGTTACGATATTCCCGCATCGGGAATGGACTCTTTCTTGTTCGTTGGCAAGCTGATTCTCCTGCTTCACGTTGCATCAGGATTTCTTGTCGGATAGTATTCATGGGTGGGCGTTATGATCAATGTGTGCAACCCATATCATGTCAGAAATGGCCGCCCGCACCTCCTTGTTTGCCGCTTTTGCTGCATGGAAGTCGGGCATCCGCGTTCCTTCCGCCACTCTTTTCAACCCCTCTTATGGGAGATAGGTATGACCACAAGTTGTTTCGATCGTGATGACGAGAAGTTCATCGTCCTCATCAACCACGAGGGCCAGCGTTCGATCTGGCCGCATTGGAAGGCGGTGCCCGGTGGTTGGGAGGTCGTCCAGGGTATCAAGGGCGACAAAAAAACCGTTCTGGACTACATCGACAAGGCGTGGACGGACATGCGCCCGTATTCATTGCGCATAGCAATGGGCGATACGGTAGATAAGGAGAAGGACAAAGTCGCGGACGTTTCCATCGTGGGTACGTCCAACGTAGTGCCGATCGGTGCCTGAGTGCCGATGAGCGCGTCCCTCAAGCTCTTCTGCCTGCCGCCTGCGGGGGCCAGTGCCAGCATGTACGTGCGCTGGCGGCGTCTGCTTCCTGACTGGATCGACGTCGTGCCGGTTGAACTGCCCGGACGCGGCAGCCGATTCGGCGAGCCGTTCGTGGAAGACTTCGATACCCTCGTGCGGCAATTGGGGCAGGAGGTTTTCAGCGGCCTGCGGGATGAATACGCGCTCTTCGGTCACAGCATGGGCGCCCTATTGGCTTATGGTCTTGCGCTTTATCAGCGGGAACGCGGTGGCGCATTGCCCACAGTCTTCCTGGCTTCGGGCAGTCCCGCGCCTTCGAGCCGCGACCCCGAACGTTTCGCGGGCAAGGGGGACGACGAGGCGTTGATCGCCGATCTGCGCAAGCAAGGCGGGACGCCTGAAGAAATCTTCGAGCACCCGGAAATGCTGCGCATGACGCTCGATGTTCTGGGTGCCGATTACCGGGTCTGCGAGAGTTTTGACTATCGCGCGCCGCCGCCCCTGCCGGTGCCCTTGCATGTTTTCGCGGGGCGTGATGACGACATCGAACCCGAACGCATCAAGGCATGGCGCCAGGAAACGGACGGCGAATTTTCCATCGAGTGGTTCGAGGGCGGGCATTTTTTCGTCCGGCACAACGAAGCCGCCGTTCTGCGGGCGATCTGGGGGCGTTTGCAGGAACAACAGTCAAACGGGAGGAGGCGACATGCGTCGAATTCCTTTGCCTGAATGCCTGGACAACCGAATGGCGGTGCATTGCGTGAGCCTGTGCCTGGACGAGGAGCCGCACGATGCCCTGCCCTTGCTCTCCGAACCGGAGCGCCTGACGGTCAGCCGTTATCGTCAATGCGCCGACCGGGTCAGGTTCGCCAAAACCCGCGCCGTAACGCGCATCCTGCTGTCGCGTAGGCTGGATTGTCCGCCGCAGGCCATCGACATCGTGCCGGGCGCCTGCAACAAGCCTGAAATCAAGGGCATCAAGGGCCGAAAAGGACATGCCACCCCGGTACCGCTCTTCAACGTCTCTCACTCCGGCAGTCTTGCCCTGATCGCCATCGGCGATGCCACGCAACTGGCAAACCTGGGTGTCGACATCGAACAGTGCGACCCAGCGCTCGACCCGTTCCAGATTGCCGACATTGGATGCACCGAACCCGAAAAAGCCTGCCTGCGCCACGCATCAGATCCCTTGCGGACGCTCTATCCGATCTGGGTCGCCAAGGAAGCCGTGCTGAAAGCCGTGGGCGTGGGGATTCCCGATCATTTGCAATCGGTGTCCATCGAATTGCGACCGGGGCCGGAAATCGGCGTGCACTGCCACATCGCGGACTGGCATGGAATGCAGGGCCGCGCGCTGGAGGTCGCGGAAGGCTACGCCGCCGCGCTCGCCTGGCGGGATCGGAAAAATGGAGAAATCGCAAATGGATGAAATCATCACATCTTTTGAAAATACCGATTTTGAACGCACCGCGCCGGAAGGTTCGCCGTTGCCGGTATTGATCCTGCCCGCGCGGGAAGCGCAACCCTTGCCTGCCCCTTCATCGGAAATTCGCCAGCACATCGACAAACTGCTGCTCACGAAAGGCGCCGTGCTGCTGCGGGGATTCAATATGGCTTCCGTCGAGGATTTCGAGAATTTCGCCGCCTCCTTCGGCCACCCGCTCCTGCAATACGAATACGGTTCCACCCCGCGCACAGCCCTGTCGCCGACTGGGGTCTACACCACGACCGAATATCCGGCGCACCAGCACATTCCGCTCCACAACGAGCAAGCCTACACGCGCGCCTGGGCGATGAAAGCTTGGTTCGGCTGCCTGGTTGCGGCGCAAGAAGGGGGAGAAACGCCAATCGCCGACAGCCGCCTGATCTATCAGCGGATGCCGGAGGACATCCGCAAGCGTTTCGAGCCGGGCATCCTCTACGTGCGCAACTATGGCAAGGAGTTCGACGTGCCCTGGCAGAAGGTGTTCAACACCGACGACAAGGCCAAGGTCGAGGCCTTCTGCCGCCAGATGTGCATCGAATGCGAATGGAAGCCGAATGGCGACCTGCGCACGCGCCAGCTCTGCCAGGCGATTGAGACGCACCCGGTGACGGGCGAAAAAGTCTGGTTCAACCAGGCGCACCTTTTTCATATCTCCAATCAGCTTCCCGAAGTACGCGAGATATTGATAGACACGCTCGGCATCGAAAACGTGCCACGCAACACCTATTTCGCCGATAGAAGCCCCATCCCGGACGAAATGTTGGATGAGGTGCGCGCCATCTTGAGTTCGGAGACCATCAAATTCCCTTGGATGCCCGGCGACGTGATGGTGCTCGACAACATGCTGGTCGCGCA
>JAITEO010000138.1 GCA_031281985.1 Zoogloeaceae bacterium
TGTTGTTCGGGTTTCGTTGTTCATCGTGTTTTTTTGTCAAAGAGGTTTCCCATGTCACAAACTGTTCCTGTCTCCCATAAAGACAAACTGGTCACCGATCTGAAAGCCGTGGTTGCGGATGCGGAAGATATTTTGAAGAGTACCGCCGATATCGCGGGCGAGAAGGTGGCGAGCGCGCGGCAGAAAATCGAGGCGCGCTTGAAAGACGCCAGGCTGCGTCTGGAAGACGCGGAAGCGGTACTGGTCGACAAGACCCGCGCCTGCGCCCGCGCCACGGACGATTTTGTACACGAGGAGCCGTGGAAGGCCGTGGGTGTGGCGGCTTTCCTGGGGCTGACGCTGGGCGTCCTGATCGGCCGCCGCTGATTCATGCGCGATAAACCTGGGGTTTTCCAGACGCTCAAGCGCCTGCTGCGCGATCTGCTGGAAATCGGACAGACACGTCTGGCATTGCTTGCCAATGAGGCGGAAGAAGAAAGAATCCGCCTCATCCGCGTTTTTGCCCTGTGCATCCTGGCGATCTTCTGCCTGGGCGTTGGCGTGGTGTCGCTGTGCGCGTTCCTGATCCTGCTGTTCTGGGAAAGCCGCCTGTTGCTGCTGGGCGCAAGCTGCGTGGTGTTTTTGGCGCTGGCGTTCCTCCTGGGTTGGCGATGCCGCGCCAGTTTGCGCTACGGCCTTCCGTTTGCCGCGACGCTGGCGGAATTGCAGCACGACATCGCCAGCCTGCGCGATGGACGCGCCAGCAAAACCGGAAACGCGCAGGATGAATCCCCGTCTGCTTGAACTGCGCGAAGAGCGCGGCCTGCTGCGCGCGCGTTGCGCCGAACAGCGGCGCGCGCTGACGCAACACACCTTTGCCCTGGAACAGGTCTGCATGCTGGCAGACAAGGTGAAGGCCGGAAGGGATTGGCTCAAACGGCATCCATTGCTGGTGGGCGGCGCGGCGGCACTGCTGGTGCTCGCCAAACCCACGCGCCTGCGCTGGATCTGGCGGCTGACGCGCTGGAGCCAGAGCCTGTGGCGCGGCTGGCGCGGACTTGCTGGCCTGCTGCGCGACAAGCTGCCGTTTTAGATACCGGCGGCAAAAAGTAAAAATCTACTTTTTGCCGGTTCAGATCAGCAAAAAAGGGCAAGCGAAGCTTGCCCTTTTTTGGGTAAAGGCAAGGAAACCCTACTACCATCTGCACGTTCCTGTAGGGGCGCGCTGCGCGCGCCCGTTGGCCGTTACGCGGTATTGACGGTTTGCGGGCGCACGCAGTGCGCCCCTACGAAACCGTGCAGCCCGCGCTGGTTTTTCCTTGGGTTTACACGGTTTGAAGCCAGGCTTTGCCTGGTTTCAAACCCCAAATCAACCCGGCAAAAAGTGGTTTTTCACTTTTTGACGCGCCGCATGATGAGGTAAAGAGTCAGCAGGATCAGGGACGCTACGCCGAAGTCTCCCCAGAGAATATAGGGCGTCATGCCTGTGTGGCCGCGCACGGTGGCCGTCAGGGCGCCGATGGTGAATTGCGGCAGCACGTCCTGCACCTCGCCGTCGGGCGTGATGACGGCGGTCATGCCGGTATTGGTGGCGCGCAGCATGGTGCGTCCGGTTTCCAGCGCGCGCATGCGGGCAATTTGCAGGTGTTGGCTCTGCGCCAGCGAGCGCCCGAACCAGGCGGTATTGGACATGTTGACCAGCAGGGTCGCCTCTGGCAGCGGCGCGGAAAGCGTGTGTCCGAACAAATCCTCGTAGCAGATATTGACGGCAACTTTCTGTCCCGACAGTTCGAGCGGCGGTTGTCGCACCGGACCGCTGCTGAAGCTGGCCATGGGGATATTCAGCAGCCAGTCGAAGCCAAAAGGCGCGTATTCCCCAAACGGCACCAGATGCGCCTTGGAATAGACCTGGCTGGGCGCAACGCCCAGGCTGACGGCGCTGTTCCAGTAGGTTTTCATGTCCGCGCGCGTCAGCACGCCCATCACCAGGTTGCCGTTCTCGCGCATCACCAGCGATTTCAGTTCGCGCAGGTAGTCCTTGTCGATGTTGTCATAGAAGACGGGGATTGCGGTTTCCGGCAGCACGGTGAGTTGCGCGGGGTGTTGCGCGATCAGATCGCGGTACAGGTTCAGGGTGTAGAGGAATTTTTCCGGACGCCATTTTTGTCCCTGCGCGATGTTTCCCTGGATCAGCGCCACGCGAATCGGATCGCCCACGGGGGTCGTCCAGGCGTAATGACGCAATCCCCAGCCCGACAGCAGGACGAGCAGCGCGGCAATCCAGGGCCAGGGACGTTGGCGCGAACCGCAGACGATCCACGCGGAAACCAGGGCGGTGAAAAAGGAGACGCCATAGACGCCCAGGATGGGCGCAAACCCAGCCAGCGGACTGGGCGGCGTTTGCGAGTAGCCCAGCGCCAGCCAGGGAAAGCCGGTAAACAGCCAGCCGCGGAGTAAATCGATGCTTGCCCAGAGCAAGGCGAAAAAGAGCGCCTGACGTCCCGGCGTTTCCGGCATGTAGTGGCGGAAGATGCCGCCCAGCATCGGGTGTCCCATGGCAAGGATGAAGCAGAGCAACAGCGTGGGCAGCGCCGCCATGACCATGGAAAACCCGCCATAGACGTACATGCTCACATATACCCAGGAGACGCCCGCAAGAAAAAGCCCCAGTCCGAACAGGGTCACTCGCCACGCGGCCTGACGCCAATCGGGCGCGCGGCGCAGCAGATGAAACAGCAAGGCGAGCAGAAAGGGCATGAGCCAGAAATGTTCCAGCGGCGCGAAACTCAACACGCCGAGCGCGCCCGCCAGCGCGCAAAGCAACAGCGCCGGACGCCCTTGTTGCAGGCGGGCAAGGAAGGCGCATATCCAGGAAGGCAACGGGGAAAAGCTACAAGGAGTGGGGTTCTTCAATGTCGTGGGCGCCAGGTTATGAGGAGGTGGGAGATTCGGTATCGGGCGTTTGCGCCGCATCGCGCGTTGTCGCGTTCGCGTCGGCGGCATCTGTCGGCAGGCGGTCGACCACCAGGGTATATAGGCGGCGACTGTCGGCGCGCAGGACGAGAAAGCGCAGGCCGCCGATAGCCACCTGTTCGTTGCGCCGGGGCACACGTCCCAGGTGGCGCAGGATCAGGCCGCCGATGGTATCGCAATCCTCGTCGGAAAAGCGCGTGCCGAACGCGGCGTTGAAATCCTCGATTTCGGTCTGCGCCTTGACGCGATAGCGTCCGGCGGTATCCTGGCGGATGTTGTCGTGCGCCTCGTCGAAATCGTATTCATCCTCGATGTCGCCGACGATTTGTTCCAGCACGTCCTCGATCGTCACCAGTCCGGCGACGCCGCCGTATTCATCGACGACGATGGCCATGTGATTGCGCGAGACGCGAAACTCCCGCAGCAGCACGTTCAGGCGCTTGGATTCGGGGATGAACACCGCCGGGCGCAGCCAGTCGCGCAGGTTGAATTCCGCCTCCGCCTGCATCCGCAGCAGATCCTTGGCAAGCAGTATGCCCTGCACGTTGTCGCGATCGCCATCGACCACGGGAAACCGCGAATGCGCGGTTTCCAGGACAAAGGGGAGAATTTCCGCCATTGGTGCGCGAATGTCGATGGCATCCATCTGGGCGCGCGGAATCAATACGTCCGTCACCCGTGTTTCCGAAGCCGCCAGCGCGCCCTCGATGATGGAGAGCGCGTCCGCGTCCATGAGGTTTCTTTCGAAGGCGGAATGCAGGAGCAGCAGCACCTGTTCGCGATCTTCGGGTTCGCGCAACAACAGGGAGGAAAGCCGCTCGAATAAGCCGGGTATGCTCATAATCTTTTCGCATCCAGTCAGAGATAGGGATCAGGATAGCCCAGAATGGCAAGAATGTTGCGTTCGTGTTGTTCCATTGCGGCGGCTTCTTCCGCTTGCGCGTGATCCTGGCCTTGCAGGTGCAGCATGCCATGTACGGTGAGATGGGCGTAGTGCGCCTTTTGGGGTTTGCCCTGCTTTTCGGCTTCGCGGGCGACAACGGCGGGACAGAGCACCAGATCGCCGCAAAGCCCGGGTTCGGTTGCGTAGGGAAAGGAGAGCACATTGGTGGCGTAGTCCTTGCCGCGATAGTCGCGGTTCAGTTGCCTGCCTTCCTCCGGCGTGACCAGGCGGATGGTCAATGTGCCGCCGCCCGCGTGGGCTGCCCGCGCCCAGGTGAAGAACTCCTGGCGCGTCGGCAATCCGGCGCGCGCGCAGGCGTACTGCACGCTGAGGTTCAGGCGGCGGCTCACGCTTGCTCTCGCCGTTCATAGGCGGCGACGATGCGCGCCACCAGGGGATGGCGCACCACATCCTCCTTCAGGAAGCGGGTGAAGGCGATGCCGCGCACTTCGCCAAGGATTTCCGCCGCTTCCGCCAGTCCGCTTTTTTGTCCGCGGGGCAAATCGACCTGCGAGGGATCGCCGGTGATGACGGCGCGCGCGCCAATGCCGATGCGCGTCAAGAACATCTTCATCTGTTCCGGCGTGGTGTTCTGCGCTTCATCGAGAATAACGAAGGCATGGTTCAAGGTACGCCCGCGCATAAAAGCGAGTGGGGCGATTTCCAGCACGCCTTTTTCGTAGAGACGGGTGACGCGCTCGAAGCCCATCAAATCGTACAGGGCGTCGTAGAGCGGACGCAGGTAAGGGTCGACCTTCTGCGCCAGATCGCCGGGCAAAAAACCCAGACGCTCGCCCGCTTCCACCGCCGGACGGGTAAGGATGATGCGCTCGACCAGATCGCGCTCCAGGGCATCCACGGCAGAAGCGACGGCAAGATAGGTCTTGCCGGTGCCCGCAGGCCCCATGCCGAAGATGATGTCATGCGTCTGGATATGTTGCAGATATTCGATCTGGCGCGGCGTGCGCCCATGCAGTCCGGCCTTGCGGGTGAGCAGTTGTGGGCCATCCGGCGAATCGGGAACACGCGCCGCTTCCGGCTTCGCCTCGCGGGCAAGGGAAGCGTTGCGCAGTTCGACCAACCCCAACTGAATGGCGTCGATACTCAACGGCTCGATGGCCTGTTGATAAAACATTTCCAGCGCCGCCATCGCTTCCGCCGCCGCCTTGCCCTCGATGGCAAAGCATTCGCCGCGCCGGGAAATGCGCACATCCAGCGCGCTTTCGAGCTGGCGCAGGTTTTCATCCAGCGGGCCGCACAATCCGGCAAGGCGCGCGTTATCCGCGGGCGAGAATTTCACGCGCTTGGGGCGCGAGGCCGGATTATTCACGAATCGACACCTCGCCGCGCAGGGAATGCGGCAATGCTCCGGTAATCTTCACTTCGACGAAGTGGTGGATCTGGCGCGGATTGCCGACGAAATTGACGACGCGGTTGTTGTCCGTGCGTCCGGCCAGTTCCTGCGGATTTTTCTTGGAAAAGCCTTCCACCAGCACTCGCTGGGTCGTCCCCAGCATCGCCCGCGAAATGGCCTGCGCCTGTTCGTCGATGCGCTTTTGCAGACGGGAAAGCCGCGCCGATTTCACCTCGGCGGGCGTGTCATCCGTCATTTCCGCCGCGGGCGTGCCGGGACGCGGGCTGAACAGGAAGGAGTAGGAAGTATCGAACCCCACTTCCTCGATCAGGCGCATGGTCTTCTCGAAATCGTCCTCCGTTTCGCCGGGAAAGCCGACAATGAAATCGGAGGAAATGGCAATGTCGGGGCGGACGGCGCGCAACTTGCGCACGATGGATTTGTATTCCAGCGCCGTATAGCCGCGCTTCATCGCCGCCAATATCCGGTCCGACCCCGCCTGTACCGGCAGGTGCAGGTGTGACACCAGCTTGGGCACGCGGGCATAGACCGCCAGGAGCCTTGCCGTCATCTCGCGCGGATGCGAAGTGGTGTAGCGAATGCGCTCGATGCCGGGAACTTCGGCGACCGCTTCGATCAAGAGCGCCAGATCGGCCTCGACATCGTCTTCCGGCAACGCGCCCCGATAGGCGTTGACGTTTTGCCCCAACAGCGTCACCTCGCGGATGCCCGCCTTGGCAAGCCGCTGGACTTCCGCCAGCACATCGGCAAAGGGGCGGGAAATCTCGTCGCCGCGCGTATAGGGGATGATGCAGAAGGCGCAGAACTTGGAACAGCCTTCCATGACGGAAACGAATGCCGACGCGCCCTGGATGTCGGCGGGCGGCAGGGCATCGAACTTTTCGATTTCGGGAAAGGAAATATCCACGACCGGCGCGCCGCTCGCCCGGTGTTCCGCCATGAGTTGCGGCAGACGGTGCAGGGTCTGCGGCCCGAACACCAGATCGACATAGGGCGCGCGCGTCACGATGGCACTGCCCTCCTGGCTGGCGACGCAGCCGCCCACGCCGATCACCAGCGCCGGATTTTTCTTTTTCAGATGCCGGACGCGCCCCAGGTCGTGAAATACCTTCTCCTGCGCCTTTTCGCGCACGGAACAGGTATTGAACAGGATGATGTCCGCGTCTTCGGGCGTGGCGGTACGCACCACCGGCTCGCTGGCGGCGAGCACGTCGAACATCTTGTCGGAATCGTATTCGTTCATCTGGCACCCGAAGGTGCGGACAAACAGCTTTTTGGGCATGTGTGGGGAGTACGTCAAAAAGTAAAAACCTACTTTTTGCCGGGTTGTCTTGGGTTTGAAGCCAGGCAAAGCCTGGCTCCAAACCATGTAAAACCAACGAAAAACCCGTCCGGCCTGGGGTTTCGTTGCCTTCAAATCGCGTGGGTACTTTTACTCGGTCGCGGAAGAATCCGTGTTTTGTGTCGAATCCGGCGTTGGTTCCGGTTCTGCGGGCTGTTGCGCCACGACTTGAATTCCTGCCTTGATTGCCGCGATTTCCGCGGGCGTCAGGATCCAGATGCGCCACACGTTGCTTTGTGTAGCGTCCATTTTGTAGAGCACCAGGAAATCGGAGCCGGTCATCATGGTGGGCAAGATGATCCGGTTGGCCTCGTTGCGAATCTGCAAGCCCGGCGCGGTAGGAAAGGCGCGGTCATTGATGAACGCCTGCTCGTTGGCGGGCGGCGCCCGCAACACCCCCAGATGCACCCCCGCAGGAAACGACCGGCCCACCGACGGCACCACAATCTCTTGCGGCGGAGCGGCAAGCTCGACGGGCGCTCCAAACAGGTTGGAAAGGAGGATGCCAAGCGCGGCGGAAGTAAGGGAAGACAAAGGCATGGGCGCGATTATAACAGCAAACGAAAACCATGCGTAAAGAAAGACGAAGGGTGCAATTAAAAGTGGAGGAAAAACCTTGCCAAGCAAAGCGCGAACGCAAAACCTGTGCGCTCACCTTCGAGCTCGTCAAAAGTGAGGGCGTGAGCGACGTGGCAATCCAGACAGCCTTTTCGTTGCTTTGCCGTTCCAGAAAACTGAACAGCCGCCTGGATTGCCACGGCGCTACGCGCCTCGCAATGACGAGGTTGGTGCGTATGCACAGATTTCCCTCCACTTTGGATTGCACCCCCGACCAACAAGGGGAGGGCGGACAAGCAGGCGCTTTCGCCCGCGCCCCTGCGACAATCGCACAAGGCCGGACGGTTTGGATTTGGTTGTTGTATTTTTGCAACAACCTGGCTTTTTTTGCGCGGGTGCGCGGGTTTTCGCTTGGCGGGGGGATTTTGGCGGCGGTATAGTCCGTCTCGCCTTGATTCCCGTGTTGCGCGTTTTCCTCATGGTTGCGCGATACGGTTTTTTTAAATGCAACACCACCTGTGGAGACAATTTCCATGCAAAAGAAACTCATCGCGCTCGCCGTGGCCACC
>JAITEO010000220.1 GCA_031281985.1 Zoogloeaceae bacterium
GCCGGCATCGGCGAGGTTTTTACGCAACATCCGGCCATCCGCAAGATTTCCTTTACCGGCTCCACCCGCGTCGGCAAGCGCCTGCTGGCCCAGGCCGCCCAGGGGGTGCAGAAGATGACGCTGGAACTGGGCGGCAACGCGCCCTTTATCGTCTTCGACGATGCCGATCTGGAAGCCGCCGTGGCGGGCGCAATTGCCGCCAAATTCCGCAACGCGGGACAGATCTGCATCGCGGCCAATCGCATCCTGGTGCAGGAAGGCTTGTTCGCGCGCTTTTCTGATCGTTTTGCCGAGAAAGCGGCGGCGCTCGTCGTCGGCGACGGTTTATCCCCCGATACCCAGGTCGGACCGCTCATCCACGCGCGCGCATTGGAACGCGTCCAGGCGCTGGTGGCCGACGCCGTGGCGAGCGGCGCGCAAATCGTCACTGGCGGAAAAGCGCATGCAAAAGGCGGCCTGTTCTTTGAACCCACCGTCCTCACCCATGCCGCGCCCGGCGCGCGGGTGCTGCGCGAGGAAATCTTCGGCCCGCTCGTCACCCTGCAACCGTTTGCCGACGAGGAGGAAGCCATACGGCTTGCCAACGATACCGAATACGGATTGGCCTCCTATTTCTATACCCGCGACATTGGCCGCCTCTTTCGCGTGGCGCGGGCGCTGCAATACGGCATGGTGGCCGTGAATACGCCCGTCATCACCTCGGAAGCCTCGCCCTTTGGCGGCGTCAAGGCGTCCGGCCAGGGACGGGAAGGTTCGCGCCACGGCATTCTCGATTACCTGGAACTCAAGACCGTCTGGGTAGGCGGAATCTGATGGAATCGTCCAAAAAAACTCCTGTTTTACACTTACGACACAAACGATATGAATGACACAAACATCCTGAACTACACCGGTATCGACACCCGTGACCCCGCCGAATACCTGGCGGCGCTCGATGTCCTGCGCTGGGAAAAACTCAAGAAACAGATCCGCTACGTCTGGGGGAACGAGGACTATTACCGCCCGCGCCTCCTGGAAGCGGGCATCCGTTCACCCGAGGATATCCAGAGCCTGGCCGATTTCCGCCGGCTTCCGTCCTTTCTGGACAAGGCGCGGCACCGGGATTCCCAGAATGAATCTCTTGAACGCTACGGTCATCCGCTGGGACTGCACCTGACGACCGCGCCCGAAAACGCCATCCACCTGGCCGCGACTTCCGGCACCACGGGCACGCCGACCTTCTATGTGTTCAGCAAGAAGGACCTGGACATCACCTACAAGGTGCTGGGACGCATGTTCCGCCTTGCGGGCATCCGCCCCGGCGAGACGACGTTTCATGCTTTTGGGTTATCGCTCTGGCTTGCGGGCATCACCTACATCCAGGCGTTGGAAGCCTACGGCGCAAGGCCGGTTGCGGTCGGCGCGGAAGGCGGCGTGCCGAAAATCCTGCGTTACATCGAACTGACCCGTCCGCGGGTGCTGTTTGCCACGCCGTCGATGGCCAATCAGTTGATCGAGCGCGCGCCGAACGAAATCGGCAAGCCCGTGCGCGCGCTGGGCATCGAAACCCTGGTCGTCTGCGGCGAACCCGGCGGCAGCCAGCCGGCGTTTCGCGCCCGCATACGCGAGCACTTCGGCGCGCAGACCTTCGACATGACCGGCGGCGCCTGGCACAACGGCACCATCACCTGTGATTCAAAAGATGCGCACGGGATGCACTACATGGCCGAGGATTACTGTTTTCGCTACGATCTCGTCGACCCGGAAACCAAGACGCCCCTGGAAATCAAGGATGGCGCGGTGGGCGAGGCCATCCACACCGGCCTGGAATACGAGGCCGCGCCCGCCTTTCGCAACGCCACCGGCGACATTTTGCGCCTGCATGTGGGCGAATGTCCGGGCTGCGGGCATTTCGGCGTGCGCATGGAAATCATTGGTCGCGCCGACGACATGCTGATGGTAAAAGGCGTGAAGGTCTATCCCGCCGCCATCCAGAAGGTCGTGCACGAATTCCTGCCCCGCCTTTCCGGCGAACTGCGCATCCGCCTGGACGCGCCGCCGCCCAGGGTGAATCCGCCTTTGCAACTCGCCGTCGAGGCGGGCGAAGGCATCGCGGCCTCGGAATGGCCAGAACTGGAAAAGGCGCTGGCACAACGCATCCGCGAACTCCTGGCACTTCGCCCCGCCGTCACCGTACTCCCCTTCGGAGCGCTTCCCAGAAGCGGCGCAAAGACAAAGCTGATCGAAGTCATACAACCCTGAAAACCCGTAAGCGCGGACAGATATTTGCCGAAATGCTTGGCAAAACTCACGCCGCCTGCGATTGGGGAACGAAGCGCGACGCCCAAGGGCCACAAAGGTGGAAAATCGCGTTCGAGCCGCCCGACGCGGTTCAAACCTGCAAAAAAATGAGGGGGTATTTTTTGACACCCCCTTAGTGGCAGTCTTCATGATTCAATTCCACACGTTTTACCCGAAGATTATCCTTCAACGCAGTGGCCTTCTTATGGATGCCGAGATTATCCCTGAAACGCTCAATGATCGTTTCATAAATCAATATGGCTTCATCAATGTGTCCTTGTTTTTCCAGTAACGCGCCTTTATTGAACAGCATGTCGGCAACGCTCATACGAACCATGTAGCGATCATCTTCGCCAAAATGTTTGTGTATCTCATCATAGACAAGCATTGCCTCCGAAAACTTTTCCTGTCCTTCCAGAGCTTTTCCTTTATTGACAAGCGCATTGACAACAGAAAGGCGCATCAAGTCGCTATCATTCTTGCCAAAACGCCGGACGACTTCATCACAGACGGAAATCGCCTCTTCATATTTACCCAGGTTGTGCAAGATTTTACCTTTATAGACGAGCGCATCAGCAACCTGTTCCTGTACTTCTGCATCGTCATCCCTGCCAAAACGCCGGTCTATTTCGTCATAAACGATGATTGCCTCATCCGTATCCAAGAATGTAATTCCCTTATAGATAAGAGCAGTGGCGACTTCTGCCCTGACTTCCATATGATCATCACCTCCAAAACGTTGATCAATTTCACCAAAAACAGCCATTGCTTCGGCTTTTCTGCCGCTCGGTATCAACCGAAGTATTACCTTATCAAGAAGCGCGTGGGCAATTGCCGCCCTGACCTCAACACTGTCATCCTGGCCAAAATACCGCTCGAT
>JAITEO010000332.1 GCA_031281985.1 Zoogloeaceae bacterium
TGGCCGGGTAGTACATCAGCCCCCTGGGCGCGAGCGCGCCACGCGCGAAACGCGCCTTCGCCAGATCGGCGGCGGCGCAGCGCACCGGCTCCTCCAGCACGGGGTCGGAGAGCAGGTAATCGCCCGTTTCTGTGTCGCGTCCATAGGCGATCAGGTTGTGGGCGTTGAAATGGAAACGGAAATCCGGCGGCATGAAAGGCAGCCAGAATACCGAGACTTGCAGCCCCGCCAGGCAACCGGCATCGAGCAGCGCATCGAGCCGCGCCATGCCCTTTTCCACACGCCGGAATCTTTCGCGATGCATCGAAAATCGCAAGGGCTTTTGCAAGCCGCGAATGATCGCGCCAGGCGGCATGCGGTAGGAAACCAGCGGCAAGCCGGAAAGTTTGACAAACGGCAAGTAGGCAAAAGTCAGCGCCGAGGCAAGACCGAACGCCATCGGCTCGGACAGGGGCAAGCCGTGGTGATGCGCGATGGCGCTCATCACCCCGCTTTCACAGTGGGACGCCTGACGGTGGAGAAAGCCGGGAGCGCGCGTCATGGGGGATTCCCAGGCAGGTCGTCCAACTGCTCGACCGCCATGCCGAGCGCCTGGGCGTAGCGCGCGCGCAGTCTTTGCGGCAGGCGGGCGAAGACTTCCGGGCGCAGATGGCGGCGCACTCGCCAGCGCCACAGGCCGGTTGCCTGGGCGAGCAGGGAGGCGTCCATGCGGGCGCGGTACATATGGTATTCGAGCGGCGAGGACTCTCCGGCGCGCGCGCACTGCAAGGCGGCGGCGGCCAATTCGTCGAAGGCTTCCACCGCCTGCCGGGTCACGATTTCCTCCGCTTCCCAGCCACACGTGGCGACAAGCCCAAGACGCCCATCTATGCCGCGTGCGTAGATGCCTTTTTGGTGGCCGCCGTATGCGGCGCTTTTCTCTTGCGGCACTTCGTCGATGTTCATGCGCAAACCACCGTCAAATGCAGGAAGCCACTCGAAAACCGCCCGCTTTCCGGCACGAAGCAAAGCAGGCGGTTTCCCGGCGCGAGGCGTCCGCTGCGGCACAATTCATCGATCAGGATGTAGATCGAGGCCGACCCGGTGTTCCCCCGCGCCGCCAGGTTGGTAAACCAGCGCTCGAACGGAACCGGCACGCCCGCGCGCGCCAGCCCATCGAAGATCGGCTGGCGGAAGTAATACGACGACATGTGCGGCAGGAACCAGTCGATTTCCCCCGCCACAAGTCCGCGGCGCGCGGCGATGGCGCGCAGGGGCGCTTCGAGCGTGGCTTCGACGACGTGGCGGTCGAGCAGTTTCACATCCTGTTTGACCGCGAAGATCGACTGTTCCAGCCATTGCCGGGGCGAGAACCCGGCCCAGCCGCGCAACGCGCCGCCGGATTCGCGCTCGCCGCCAGCATACATGCATACCGGCAGGCGGTGGGCGGCGGAGGATAATTCGATCCAGTCGATCCGCAAGTTGATCCGCCCCTCGCGCGGACGGGGTTCGAGGAGGAAAGCGCCCGCGCCATCGGAGAGCATCCAGCGCAAAAAATCCTTCTCGAACGCGATCCACGGGTATTTTTCGAGCGCTTCGGCGCGCGCGGCGTTTTCAGAAGCGAAATGCTCGGCGCGCAGAATCGCCGAAGAGATCTCGGAACCCGTCGCCACCGCATTCGCCGCGTCCCCCGCCCCCACGGCGAGCCAGGCGTACTTGAGCGCGGTCAGCCCCGACAGGCAGATACCGGCGGTCGAAACCACCTCGCAGGCGGGATTGCCCAACTCGCCATGCACCATGACGCCATGATTGGGCATCAACTGGTCGGGCAGGGAAGTGCCCGTGACGAGGCAACGGATGTCGCCGAGCGCAAAGCCGCGCTCGCCCAGCGCGCGGACGGCTTCGGCGGTGAGGCTGGCGTTGGAGTGCGTGGGCGCGCCGGTTGCCGGATCGATCGCGTAATGGCGGCTTTTGATGCCGTTCTGGCGCAAAACGATGCGGCGCGCGCGCGAGGACAGTCCACCGACCTTGCCGAGCACGGCTTCGACGGCCTCGTTGCCGACGGGCGCATTGGGCAGGGCAATTGCCGTTGCGGTGATGAAAACTTCATTCATGGGCGGTCATGCGCGCGTCGTCCGCGCCGGAAGGCTGTTCGTAGTGGCGCACGAGCGCCGCCAGACGCCGGGCGAGCAAAGGCGCGGCAAGGCGCTGCAAAACGAGGTTGAGCGGAACGACGGTGAGGATCATCACGACAAGGTACACCAGAAACAGCATAAGCGCCGGAACCCGCCGCCATTGACCGGGACGGCCACAGCATCGGACGAACCCCGACCAGACACGAAAGGCGCGCCGCCCGGCGCGCTCGGAAAGCGCCAGATGGGGAGAGACCTTTACCGCGCACAGTCCCCTCAACATGGGTTGGTCGCGTTTTTCCTCGTCGTGCGCGAGCGCCTCGGCCAGCGCGATCCCGAATCTTGCCGCGCCCTCGGTCTGGCGGGCATCCACGCCAGCGGGCGGCAAACCGAGGAAACGGTCGCGCCGTCCGGTAAACATCCAGCGCGGCGTGGTGAGGAACGTCGCCAGCGCCGGGGCTTGATCGGTAAAGGCCACATGATCGACGAGCCGTCCGCCCGCATCCGCCACCAGGGCTTTCAGCGCGTCGAACGCAACGAGCCACATGTTGCGGCAGGCAACCACGCTCACCACGGGCTTGCCCGCCAGCAGCCGCCTGGCTTCGGCGCTTTGCAGGAACGCGACGATGGGCTGCGCCGGGGAAAGAAACCACACCGGCCAGGCCAGGATCACGAGGTCGAACGCCGCTTCCGGCGCAAGGGAAAGCGGCTGGTTGGGACGCGGATCGAGCCGCACCGACTCCGGAAAAACGTCGAAGAACGCGAAAAATGGCCACGGGAACGGAAAATCCGGCACGGGCAGCAAGACTTCGTGATGAATGCCCACGCCCGCCTCCCGCAAGGGGCGCGTCAAGGCGGCCACGATTCCGGCGAGTTGCCCGCTTTGCGAATAGGAAACGACCAGGACGTTCTTCATGCGCGATGCTTTTTCTCCACGCAGGGCGACACGCGCACCGGCAGGGGAAAGACGGGAACGCTCGCCAGCGGCAAGTCCGGCGCATCGAACAGGGCGTCTTCCGCCATGCCCGGCGCATCCGTCTGCGTCAATCCCTGGAAGTCGAACAGCGCATTGTCGGCCAGATGCGAGGGCACGACGTTTTGCAGCGCCGTGAATACGGATTCGGTGCGCCCGGGAAAGCGCCGGTCCCATTCCTGCATCATCACGCGGATTTTCTGGCGTTGCAGGTTATCCTGCGCTCCGCAGAGATTGCAGGGGATGATGGGGAAATTCATGCCGCGCGCGTAGCGGGCGATGTCCTCCTCGGCGCAACAGGCCAGCGGGCGGATGACGATGTGCGCGCCATCGTCCGTCTTCAGTTTGGGCGGCATGGCCTTCAGCCTGCCGCCGAACAGGAGATTGAGGAACAGGGTATGCACCATGTCGTCCCGGTGGTGCCCCAGCGCAATCTTGTTGGCGCCCACCTCCTTTGCCGTGCGATAGATGATGCCCCGGCGCAGGCGGGAACAGAGCGAACAGGTGGTCTTGCCCGGAGCAATCTTTTCACGCACCACCGAATAGGTGTCGGCTTCGACGATGCGATAATCGACGCCGATTTTCCGGAAATAGTCGGGCAGCACCTCGGCGGGGAATCCCGGCTGTTTCTGATCCAGATTCATGGCGATCAGCGTGAAAGGCACCGGCGATCTCTGCCGCAGGAGACGCAACAGGTGCAGGAGCGTATGCGAATCCTTGCCGCCGGAGACGCAAACCAGAAGCGTATCGCCCGCTTCGATCATGTTGTAGCCAGCAATGGCCTTGCCGACCTTGCGCAACAACCACTTTTCCAGGCGTTGCAGGGTTTGGGAGCTTTGCACGAGAATCCTTGATGCGACAGACTACAGACAGGAACGCGAACAGGCTGGAATCCGCCACGCTTTCGCCGGAATCGCCTGCCACAGCGGGGATTATCGTTTGAAGATGGCAAAAAGTAAAAACCTACTTTTGTGCGGGTGCATTAAAAGCGAAGGAAACAGACGAAGCGCCACCGCTCGCCGTCCCCTCTCCCCCAATCCTTTGGGGGAGAGGGGTGCCCGGCAGGGCGGGAGAGGGCTTGCACCCTGCAAGGGGGCAGCACGGCGCGTTGCCAAGGATTTTCCGGGAAACGGCAAATGTTCGCGCTTCGTCCGGCAAGGCTTTTCCCC
>JAITEO010000333.1 GCA_031281985.1 Zoogloeaceae bacterium
TGGTGCGCCTGGGAGCCTGGCCGCGAGGCGGATTGGGTGCGCCCCATGCCGGAACATCCGCGAGTCATCCGCGACCAGGGATTTTTCCCGTTCTACAAATACCGGATGGAATTCGAGGAGTTTGTCCCGGCGTTCAATGAATGGTTTGCGGGTGATGAAGGCGCGGCCTTCCTGGTCGGCATCCGCGCCGATGAATCGCTGAACCGCTACAAGGCGGTGAAGAAGAAGGAGACGGTCAAGAAACGCGCCTGGACCATGCCCGGCGGCGAAACGATCCAGTGGAGCACGAAGGATTCGAAAAAGGCTGTCTCCTTCTTCCCGATCTACGATTGGGGGTTCGAGGATTTATGGCGCTACATCCACGACAACAGCCTAGACTACAACCGGCTCTATGATTGGATGTACCTGACCGGAATGCCGTTTTCCGAAATGCGCATCTGCCAGCCCTACGGCGACGATCAGCGGAAAGGACTCGACCTGTTCCACAAGATTGAGCCGCAGACGTGGTGCCGCATCGTCCAGCGCGTCGAAGGCGCGAACTATGCCGCGCACTATGCCCGGCAGAAAGTGCTTGGCTACAAGGGCGGTGTCGGGTTGCCACCCGCGTTTTCCAGTTGGCGGCAGTACGTGGACTTTCTGATGAGCACCCTGACAGATGAGTTCCGCGAGGTCTATGCGCGCCGCGTCAAGGTCTTCGCGGACTGGTGGGCGGAAAACGGCTACCAAATCGACAAATGGCCGGATGCCGCCATGCCGAAAGACGCAAAAGCTGCTGGACGGCGCAGGCTACCGAGCTGGCGGCGCGTTGCAATTTCCATCCTCAAGCAGGACATGGGGAAGTCACTGTCGTTTGGCTATTGCGCCAAGGACACGGACAGTTTGCTGTCCGCAATCGAAAAATATAAGGGGCTATGATGAATGACCAAAATATACGGATCGAACACTACCCGGCAGGGGTTCGTGATGACCGTTTCTGGATTTCCATGGGGCCGCTGTTCTTCGACAAGAACATCAAGAAGCAACTGCCATTTCTCACCGAAGATTTGGGTAAGAACTGGTTCATCGCGTTCGATGGCGATGTGGTGATCGGTTTTGCTTCTGTCGACGTCAAGAAGAACGGCGTCGCCATGATCGGAAGCGCTTGGGTGAGCGAGTCGAAACGCAAGCGTGGAACCTATCGAGCCCTTACCGATGCGCGGCTGGCGCTCGCCAGCGAGAAGGGCGCAAAACTCGTCAGAGCCGTATGCACAACGGCATCCTCCAGCGCGCTCATGAAACGCGGATTTGCAGAGGTGAACCAGCGCGGAAAATATCACACGCTGGAGAAAAAGCTGGAGGGTGGCAAATGAGATCCGAACTGCTGGCTCGCGCTGAGGCGATCTTTGCCGAACTCGACACCATGAGCATGGATGAACGGGTGGAGACACTCAACGCCCTGCGCCTTGCCCTGCATCGACATAGTCCATTCGCCGATGAGCCGGTGGATTGTATCGTCTGGGTGCGTGCTGAAACCGTGGCGGGCAATGACTACAACCCGAACACCGTCGCGCCGCCGGAGATGCGCTTGCTTGAGCGTTCGATCCGCGCCGATGGCTATACGCAGCCCATCGTCACTTTCCCCGACTCCGGCGAGGATGGCCGCGCGCATACCGTGATCGACGGATTCCACCGCACCCGTGTCGGCAAGGAATGCCGCGAGGTGCGCGAGCGCCTGCACGGCTACCTGCCGATCACGGCGGTCAAGACGGATCGGATCGATATCAAGGATCGCATGGCCGCCACCATCCGCCACAACCGCGCGCGCGGCGTGCATGGCGTGCTGCCGATGACGGACATCGTTGCCAGCCTGATCCGGGCGGGCTGGAGCGATACCGAGGTGGCAAAGGAACTCGGCATGGACGCGGACGAAGTGCTGCGCTTCAAACAGGTTTCCGGCCTGCCGGAATTGTTCAAGAACCACAGCTATTCGAGGGCGTGGGAATGAGTCGGTTTCTGAATTACATCATCATCGACGACGCCGGCGGGCGCGAGCGAATTACCGCTGCAGACATTGACACGGACGCGGCTCCGCGCATCGTCGAAACGCTGGCATCCGTCTCCTGTGGCGAGCGCATCCACATTCAGAATGGCTACACGGTGAGCGGCACGATTGGCGGCTCGCGCGCCCTGCTCACCCTGCACGACGAGGCTGAAGCTGTTGCCGTCGTTGGCGTGTGCATCAAGAGCCGCGCCGGGCCACCGCTCTGGCGGTTCCTGCGGGCAAATGCCGTCAATCCGGCGGCGCTGCCGCAGTGGGGATGCCCTGCGTCGCCCTGGGTGGCGCTGCGCCGCGATGTGCCCAAAGCGGCGATTCCGGGATGGGTAGAGGCGTGGGCAAAAAACGTCGGATGGGCGCTGATGCATCAAAAAACTGTTGACATGTTTTGAATGTGATGTATAATTCAAAACATGGAATCACATTGATTCCACCGCGCCTCGGGAATCAGGGGTAGGAGAGCATCATGAGCGAAATAGAAACCTTCCTCCGCCTCGCGGGTGACAAAAACTGGTACGTCCGCCAGACGGTGGCGGAAAACCCCGCCGCCCCCGCAGAAGTTCTGCGCATCTTGGCGGGGGACAAAGATAGGCAAGTCCGTTGGGGTGTAGCGAAAAATCCCTCACTACCGGCGGAATGCTTGCGTGTTCT
>JAITEO010000347.1 GCA_031281985.1 Zoogloeaceae bacterium
GGGTGCGATCAAAGTGGAAGGAACGAAGCGCGACCGCTTGCCATGCTTCGTCTGGAAAGGATTTTCCTCCACTTAATGAGCGCCAAAGAATTGCGCCAGCGTGTCCGCCACATAATCCAGCGCTGCGGTGGAAAGTCCTGGCCAGACACCCAGCCAGAAAGTGCGTTCGGTGATGATGTCGGCATTGGCGAGCGTGCCGGAAATACGGCAGGCGCGATCCCGGAAATAAGGCTGGCGGGTCAGGTTGCCCGCAAAGAGGAGCCGGGTTCCAATCCTGCGCTGGTCGAGATAGCGCAGGAGTGTGGCGCGATCCGTGTTGGCTTCCGGGCGCAGGGTGATGGGAAAACCGAACCATGCGGGCTGGCTGCCGGGGCTGGCTTCGGGCAGGATGAGCATGGGTTCCAGCGCGGCATGGCGGTTTTTCAGATGGATGAAATTCGCGGCCCGCGCGGCGATGAAGGCTTCCAGGCGCTCCAGTTGCGCCAGCCCCACGGCGGCCTGCATATCGGTGATTTTCAGGTTGTAACCCGCGTGGGCATACACGTATTTGTGGTCGTAGCCCGGCGGCAGATCGCCCAGTTGCCAGTCAAAACGCCTGCCGCAGGTATTGTCGCAGCCGGGGTGGCACCAGCAGTCACGGCCCCAGTCGCGGAAGGATTCGAGCGCGCGGCGCAAATGGGCGTCATCGGTCAGCACCGCGCCGCCTTCGCCCATGGTGATATGGTGGGCGGGATAGAAGGAAAGCGTGGCGAGGTGTCCGAAGGTTCCCGTTTTGCGGCCGCGCAGGGTGGAACCCAGCGCGTCGCAGCAATCCTCGATCAGCCACAGGCCGCGCGCGTCGGCCAGCGCGCGCAGTTCATCCGCAGCGCAAGGATTGCCCAGTGTGTGCGCCAGCATGATGGCGCGGGTCTTCGGGGTGATGGCGGCGGCAATGTCCGCTGTGGTTGGATTGTAGGTCGGGATGTGGCTGTCCACGAAAACCGGCAGCAGGCCGTTTTGCAGGATGGGATTGACGGTGGTGGGAAAGCCGGCGGCGGCCGTGATGACTTCGTCGCCGGGATTCAGGGCGCGCGCGCCCAGAGTGGGCGAGGTCAGCGCGGAAAGCGCGAGCAGATTGGCGGAAGAGCCGGAATTGCAGGTCAGCGCGTGCGCCACGCCCAACCAGCGCGCCAGTCTGGCCTCGAACTCCGCATTGAAGCGCCCGGTGGTGAGCCAGCCGTCCAGCGCGGCGTCGACGAGATGCACGAATTCTTCCGCGCCCAGCACCTTGCCGGAAGGGGGAATGGCGCTTTGTCCGGGGATAAAGGCGGCGGGCGCGGCGTGCTTTTCGGCATAGGCGCGCACTGTTTCGAGTATGGCCTGACGCTCGGAGGCGGCGTTGGGTGTTGTCATGCGGCGGCTTTCGGTAGATGGGGCGTAAAAGTGGAGGAAACGGCAAGCGGTCGTGCTGAGTTTGTTTCCTCCACTTTCAATCGCACCCCGGTAGAGGGGCGGGGTTGACGGGATTGGCTGGATGGGCCGGGGCAAACTGTCGTTGCAGGGCAAGGTCGGCGCGGCACAGGGTACTTTCGTTCCAGTGGGCGAGAAGTGCCCGCATGCCGGAAAAGCAGGCAGACGCGCCTTCAGGACGCAGTTTCGGGCTGAGATCGGGCTGCATGTACTGCGCGTATTTATGGGTGAAGCGTTCCGCGTAGTGGAGGTGCGCGGCGTCGAAATTGCCGCTGGAAGCGTGGATCAGGGGAATGTCGCAGCAGACGCCCAGTTTGTAACCCGCGCGAAAAAGCGCGAAGCTGAAGTCGAGGTCATAAAGATGCCAGCCGTCAAAGACGCGCGCGTCGAAGCCGACCGCTTGCGCGGCTTCACGGCGGACGATCATGCACAGACCGTCGATCGCCTCGATGCCATCGGACACGGGCCAGCCAGACGCGCCATAGAGGTTGAAGAGCAGATTCCGGGGCGCGTCGGACGCAGGGTGCGCCACCGCGCCGCGCAAACAGGGCCAGCCAGCGGCAAACCAGAGCGGATGGATGCAGCGCGTGGTTCCGGCAAATCCCAGAAGATCGTAGTGCTGCATCCGGTGGGTCAGCTTCTCGGCGAAGGCGGAATCCAGAATCAGGACATCATCGTGGGAAAAAATCAGAAGGTCGCCCTCCGCGCGCGCCAGTCCCCGGTTGTAGCCTTCCGCGAGCGAAGGCGCGTCGTGAATGCCGATGATTTCATGCGGGACACCGGCGAGCAGGTTGTCGTACAAGGTGCTGGCCTGGGCGAATTTCCAGGCGTCGATGCTGCACATGACGACGGAAAAGGAAGGAGAAGACATGGAAAAGCTCGCGGGGGAAGAAGGGATCAGGAATGCCAATCCTGCAATATCCGTTCGGCAAAGCCCTGCGCAAAGGCTTTCGGGTCGGTCAGCCCCGCAGCCTTGAGGCGGGCGCGAAAAAGCGGATTCGGCGGGGGGCGGGGCGTTTGCGTCCGGGCGATGTAGTCTTCGGGCGTTGCGGCAAGCCAGTCCGTCGCGCCCGCTGTTGCCAGCAGGGCTGCGGGACGGCGTCCCCAGGGCAGGGGTGAGGCGAGCGCCACATAGGGCCTGCCCATCCAGAGACAGGTGGGCAGGGCGAGACCCCCCGCGTCCACCGGCGGTGCGAGGCCAAGATCAATGCGTTGCCACTGTCGGCACAGGCTTTCGGCGTCTTCCGCCTGCACGAAGGTGAGCCGTT
>JAITEO010000358.1 GCA_031281985.1 Zoogloeaceae bacterium
ATCCGCACGGAAACCGATCGCGGCGTGCTGATGATCTGCGACCCGCGCATGCTGAACAAACCCTATGGCTACCGCGTCTGGCGCAGCCTGCCGCCGATGAAACGCACGCAGGAGCTTGCCACGGTGCTGGCGTTTTTTTACGAAGCGTTGGAACGCTTTTGACGAGACGGGAGCATTTCCCTTTCCAAATGGCCTTTCACGTAGAACTTGTACAGCTTCCTCCTTTTGATTGCCTCTGTTCCTGGTTGACACGCATATGGCATTTTTGCAATCGACGCCGTAGCGCGATGTCTGGTAGTATCGTCATCCTCTGTGAAGCAACGACAGTACGTCATGGACACCATCGGCAAGTACCGCATCATTCGGGAACTGGGCAAAGGCGCGACCGCCTCCGTATACCTTTGTGACGACCCGGATTTGGGCATTCCCGTTGCGGTCAAGGTCGTCAGTTTCGAGCGTGACAATGTTGCGGTTTCGCGGCGTCTGCGCAAGATTTTTCGTACCGAAGGCACGATTGCGCAGCGGCTGGACCATCCCAACATCATCCGCATCCATGACGCGGTCGTGGAAGAAAAGCGCGCCTACATCGCCATGGAATACGTAGAAGGCGTTTCGCTGGAAGAATACTGTCGCATCGATCGCCTCCTGCCCCTGCACCGGGTCGTCGGCATCGTCTTCAAATGCTGCCTCGCGCTCGACTACGCCTATCATCAGGGTATTATCCACCGTGACGTCAAACCCGCCAACATCCTGCTAGACAAGGATGACAACCCCAAAATCGCCGATTTCGGTCTCGCCCTCAACATCCACAAGGATCACAATCAGGATTCCACCTTCATCATGGGCATGGGTTCCCCGGCCTACATGTCGCCCGAACAGGTCAAGGGCTATCCTCTGAACCAGAAAACCGATCTCTATTCGCTGGGTGTCGTGCTCTTCCAGATGCTCACCGGACGTCTGCCTTTCCGCGCCAGGAACCAGGCTACGCTGGTTTATAAAATCCTGAACGTGGATGTGCCCAAGGTTTCCCAGATGAATCCCAACGTGCCGGAAAAGCTGGATGACATCATCAAGAAAGCGCTGGAAAAAGACCTGTACAACCGTTACAAGAATGGCGCGGAATTTGCCAAGGATCTTTCCACCGTTCGTTTCAAACTCGTCACCGGCGATGAATCCGAAATGAAGGACAGTCCGCGCTTCGCGCAATTGCGACACATGGGGCTGCTGACGGAATTCGAGAATGTCGAACTTTGGGAATTGCTGCGTTCCGCCATGTGGAAAGAGGTGGACGCCAATGTCATCCTGTTTCAGGAAGGGGATACCAGCCGTCACTTCGGTATCCTGATGTCCGGATCGGTGGAAATCTCCGTAGATGGGCATGTCGTCGAAACCTTGGGTGCGGGTGACATCGTGGGTGAGGCAGGCTACCTGCGTGAGGGTGCGCGCACCACGACCATCGTGACGTTGGAACCTTGCCAGTTTCTGGAAATCAACGGCTCCGCCATCTCGCTTTCCTCCGAGGAATTGCAGGAACGGATGCAGCAACTCCTGATTTCCTGCGTCATCACCCGTCTGGATGCTGCCTATCGCCGCCTGAGCGCCACGGGCGCCAACGCACGCGCCGCCAACAGCACTCGCAAACTCACGCCTTCCACCATCATCCCGCAGGAACTGACCTTGCTGCCGTAAAAAAGTAGTGGTTATTTTTTTGACGCTTACTAACTCGGCACAATTTTTCGCCACCATTGCGGAACGTGGCATTGTGGCATTTCACATTTCATGTTGCCTTTTCTTTGCGTGTGACGCAGCCTGCTACAATCGCGACCTTTTCCCTCCCGGAATCGCTCATGACTCGCCCCCGCAATGACAATTTTTTACGCGCGCTGCTGAAGGAACCGACCGATCACACGCCGCTCTGGCTGATGCGACAGGCTGGACGCTATCTGCCGGAGTACTGCGCCACCCGCAAGCATGCCGGAAATTTTCTCGCGCTCTGCAGGTCGCCCGAACTTGCCTGCGAAGTCACCCTGCAACCCGTGGAACGTTACGACCTGGATGCCGCCATTCTCTTTTCCGACATTCTCACGGTACCGGACGCGATGGGGTTGGGTCTGTATTTCGAGACGGGCGAGGGTCCGCGTTTTGCCCATCCCCTGCGTGACGAAGCCGCTATCGCCGCCCTCGCGCCGCCGCCGCTGGAAAGGCTGGATTACGTCTTCCAGGCGGTGCGTACCATCCGCAAGGCACTCGACAATCGCATTCCGCTGATCGGTTTTTCCGGCAGTCCCTTTACGCTTGCCTGCTACATGATCGAAGGCGGTGGCTCCAGGGATTTTCGCCATATCAAGACGATGCTCTACGCCCGCCCGGAACTGCTGCACCGGGTACTCACCGTGACGGCAGAGGCTGTTACCGCCTATCTCAACACCCAGATCGAAGCGGGCGCGCAAACTGTGATGATTTTCGACACTTGGGGCGGTGCGCTCTCCCAAGCTGCTTACCTGGAATTTTCCTTGGCCTACATGCGGCAGATCGTGGCCAAACTGCATAAAACCCGGGACGGCGAACGCATCCCCGTCATCCTCTTTACCAAGGGCGGCGGCCTCTGGTTGGAAGCCATCGCGGATTCCGGCTGCGACGCCATCGGCATCGACTGGACGGTCGATCTAGGCGATGCCCGCAGTCGGGTCGGCGACAAGGTTGCGCTACAAGGCAATCTGGACCCCAATGTTCTCTTCGCGCCACCGGAGGTCATCGCCCGCGAAGCGCGCAAGGTACTGGATGCCTTCGGCTCCGGCAACAGTGGACACGTCTTCAATCTGGGACATGGCATTTCGCAATTCACGCCGCCCGAACATGTGCATGCGCTGGTGGAAGCCGTGCATGGTGGGGCGAAAGCACGTCGGTAATGCGCGGTTTCCCCGATCGTTGATCAGCACGCGCTCGATTTTCCGGAGATCCATTTTGGTGAAGGTATCCGTCGGGCGCATGGCTGGTTTCATGTCGAGTCTTTTGCAAAACGTTTCTTTCAAAGACCGGAAGTGAACATGATTTCCGATAAGCCGTAATCCAGAGCATCTTCATCAAAAGCGAAGGATGAAGCGCTGCGCCCCATCACTTCGTCATTGCGAGGGCGGCAAGGCCCATGGCTTTTTGCATGGTGAGAGGGTTCCGTTGACGCGGACAGACAACCTGCCGCTTGCGATGTAGTCGGTCTGAACACTCTAACCGATTGGATAGATACAAAGCTCGCTACACAACTCACCCCCAGCACAGTCTATTCCAATTTGGAGATGAGTCTAGTCTGAAGCGTAGAGGTTTTTCGCGTCCGAATGATG
>JAITEO010000007.1 GCA_031281985.1 Zoogloeaceae bacterium
CCCTTGTCAGGGGGGAAGAAAACCGCTGCCGCAATGCGCTCCGGAGAATGACGATGTAGTGGTTTTCGTTGCCTTTCCCCCCAAAAAGGCCAGGCTTCGCCTGGTCTTTTTGGTAAACCGAACTGGCGCAAAGTAGATTTTTACTTTGCGCCATATACCATCATCAAATTCCGGTCGCCGTACACGTCGTCGATACGTCCCACGGCGGGCCAAAACTTGTTTTCCTTTACCCAGGGCAGGGGAAAGGCGGCGGTTTCCCGGCTGTAGGGGTGTGGCCAGTCGGCGGCGGCGAGTGTTTCCTGGGTGTGCGGGGCGTTTTTCAGGGGGTTGTCGTCCTGCGGCCACGCGCCGGTTTCGATCTGGCGGATTTCGTCGCGGATGGCGATCAGGGCCGCGATGAAGCGATCCAGTTCGTCCTTGTTTTCGGATTCCGTCGGCTCCACCATCAGCGCGCCGGGGACGGGGAAACTCACGGTGGGCGCGTGAAAACCGTAATCCATCAGGCGCTTGGCGATGTCGATTTCCGTGACGCCCGCCGCGGCCTTGACCGGACGGATGTCCAGGATGCACTCGTGCGCCACGCGCCCATTCTTGCCGGTGTGCAGCACCGGATAGTGCGCGTGCAGGCGGCGGGCGAGGTAGTTGGCGTTCAAGATGGCGATTTGCGTGGCCTGTTTCAGTCCCCTGCCGCCCATCATGGCGATGTACATCCAGGAAATCGGCAGGATGGAGGCGGAACCGAAAGGCGCGGCGGCGACCGCGCCCTGCGCCTTGCCAGGTTGTGCGGCGTGCGCCAATACGTGTCCGGGCATGAAAGGGACGAGGTGCGCCTTCAGGCCGATTGGCCCCACGCCCGGCCCGCCGCCGCCGTGCGGGATGGCGAAGGTCTTGTGCAGGTTCATGTGCGACACGTCCGCGCCGATGAAGCCGGGCGCGGTCAGTCCCACCTGGGCGTTCAGGTTGGCGCCGTCCATATACACCTGTCCGCCGCGCGCGTGGATGAGATCGCAGATTTCTCGCGGATTTTCCTCGAACAGGCCATGCGTGGAAGGATAGGTGAGCATCAGCGCCGCCAGTGTGGCGGCATGGGTTTCGGCCTTGGCGGCAAGATCGGCCATATCCACGTTGCCCGACGCGTCGCAGGCGACTTCCACCACCGTCATGCCCGCCATCTGCGCGGAAGCTGGATTGGTGCCGTGCGCCGATTGGGGAATCAGGCAGACCTTGCGCTTTGTCTCGCCGCGGCTGGCGTGGTAGCGGCGAATCGCCACCAGCCCGGCGTATTCACCCTGCGCGCCGGAATTGGGCTGCATGCAGATGGCGTCAAAGCCGGTGATGACCTTCAGCCATCCGGCAAGCTGGGCAATCATTTCTTCATACCCCTGGGTTTGCTCGCCGGGCGCGAAGGGGTGCAGGCTGGCGAATTCCGGCCATGTAATCGGCAGCATGGCGCTGGCGGCGTTCAGCTTCATGGTGCAGGAACCCAGCGGAATCATGGCGTGATCGAGCGCCAGATCGCGGTTCTGCAACTTTTTCAGGTAGCGCGTCATGGCGTGTTCGGTGTGATGCCGGTTGAACACGGGATGCGTCAGAATGGCGTCTTGGCGCAACAGGTTTTCCGGCAGCAGCTCTTGCGCGGCAACGCGGGCATCCTGCGCGGCAATGTCCGGCGTTTTGCCGGTGAGAAGCGAGAGGAGCGCCGCGACATCTTCCGGCGTGGTGCTTTCATTGACGGCAATGCCGATCTGCGTATCTTGCAAGCGCAGGTTGTAGCCCGCCGCCTGCGCGGCCTGATGCAGGGCGCTCGCCCGCTCGCCCGCCTCGAAGCGCACGGTATCGAAATACGCCGCGTTCAACTGGGGAATGCCCGCTTCCTGCAAGCCCGCGTCGAGCATCGCGGCAAGGCGGTGAATGCGCCGCGCGATGCGTCCTATGCCCTCTGGCCCGTGATAGACGGCATAAAAGCCCGCCATGATGGCCAGGAGCGCCTGCGCGGTACAGATGTTGGAATTGGCCTTCTCGCGCCGGATGTGCTGTTCTCGTGTTTGCAGCGCCATGCGCAGCGCGGGTTTGCCGTGGGCGTCGCGCGAGACGCCGATGATGCGTCCTGGCATGGCGCGGGCATACGCGGCGCGGGCGGCGAAAAAGGCGGCGTGCGGGCCGCCGAAGCCGCAGGGTATGCCAAAACGCTGGCTGGAACCCAGGGCGATGTCCGCGCCCATCTCGCCTGGCGATTTCAGCAGCGCCAGCGCCAGGAGGTCGGCGGCAACGATGGCGATCGCGCCGGTCTCCTTCAGGGCGCGGATGGGTTCGCGCAGATCCCGCGCTTCGCCCTGCTCGTCCGGGTATTGCAGCAGAGCGCCGAATACCTCGTGCCGCGCCGCTTCTTTTGCCTCGCCGAACACCAGTTCGAAGCCCAGACCGGCGGCGCGGGTTCGCAGCACGTCCACGGTTTGCAAGAAGGCGGCGCTATCGACGAAAAAGCGATTGGATTTCGACTTGCTCAGCCGCCGCGCCATGCTCATGGCTTCGGCGGCGGCGGTGGCCTCATCGAGCAGGGAAGCGTTCGCCAGTTCCAGCCCGGTCAGGTCTACGACCATCTGCTGGAAATTGAGCAGGGCTTCCAGCCGCCCTTGCGCGATTTCCGCCTGATAGGGCGTGTAGGCGGTATACCAGCCGGGATTTTCCAGCACATTGCGCAAGATGACGCTGGGCAACAAGGTGTCGTGATAGCCCAGGCCGATCAGGTTCTTTTTCACTACGTTTTTTTGCGCGATGCGCTGCAAGTCGCACAGCGCCTGATGCTCGGCGCGCGGCGGCGGCAAATCCAGGTCGGCGGGCAGGAAAATGGCGGCAGGCAGGGTCTGCGCCATCAGTTCCTCCAGACTGCCCGCGCCAAGGACGGCCAGCATTTCCGTTTGTTCGGCGGGACTGGGGCCAAGATGGCGGGCGATGAAATCATCCGATGGCAACAGGTCGGCAAGAGGGGGAGGAGCAGTCATGGTCGAGGTTCAAGAGAAAGGAAAGGGAGAAACGCCTTTTATTCGGCGTCGATGGCGGATTTGTAGGCGGCGGCATCCAGAAGACTATCCACATCGGCGGCATTGGCGGGTTGGAGCTGGAACAGCCATGCGGCGTAGGCATCCTGGTTGATGGCTTCCGGCGCGGACACCACGGCATCGTTGATGGCGGTCACGGTTCCCGCCACGGGCGCGTAGGCGTCCGCAGCGGCCTTGACGGATTCCAGCACCACGCAGGCTTCTTCCGCCGCCAGCGTCCTGCCGGCTTCCGGCAACTCCACGAAAACCAGATCGCCCAGCAGTTCCTGCGCGTGATCGGTAATGCCAACGGAGAGCGTGCCATCGGCCTCGATGCGCACCCATTCATGCGTGCGCGTGTATTTCAGTTCGTTCGGTAGGATCATTTGTAATCGTCCAGAAGGTCTAGCCAGGGGAAACCTGCGGTTCGCGACGGGAAAAAGCCCGCGCGCGAACCCATGAGAAACAACGAAACATCCTCCCTTGGCATACGATGTTTCGTCTCGTCCGGAGGCTTCTTGAAACCAGGAAAAGCCTGGCCTCAAACCGTGTAACCCCAACGAAAACCCGTCCGGCCTTGGGGTTGCGTTGCCTTTACTCCAAAAAAGGGCAGGCTTTGCC
>JAITEO010000066.1 GCA_031281985.1 Zoogloeaceae bacterium
CCCCATTGGGCAAAACCGGATGCCGACAGCAGCATCCCGAAGAGAAACACGCCGCTCATGCCCAGCCAGCGAAAGGGCGCGGCGCGAAACATCGCCCAGCCCTGCCGCGGCCAGTCGAACAGAGTGCCCGTCTCGACGCGGCGGCTCGCGCCTGTAAAGGCGGCGGGCGGCAGGGGGAAGGCGCTCACGGCGTCTCTGGCGCGCGCTGCTCCATGCCGGCCTTGCCGAACCAGTAACCGTTGCAGAATCCGGCTTCGTCGGCGGCCGGTTGCAGCGCCTCTGCCTCGATCTCCTGGCCGCGACAGGCGGCGGCGAAGGCGGCGAGGATGGTCTCCATGTGCGCGCCTTGCGGCGAGATGCGGATGCGTTCGATGCCCATGCGCAGGATGTCGGGCATCTGCGCCAGCAGGTTGCAGGTGCGCGCCGACATGGTCTGGATGCCGTTGATGTTGAGAAAAGGCTGGCCGTCCTGTGTCTTGACCAGCAGTCCTTCCGGGTGTTCCAGGCAACGGAACTGGCAGTTGTCCTTGTTCAATTCGTAATGCCGCGCGGTAAAGCAGCGGGCGGAAAAGGCCAGCGGCAGCTTGCCGAAGACGAACAGTTCCGTCGTCATGCCCGCCGGACGGCTGCGATGCAGGGCTTCCACCGTCGCGCGCGAGGCTTCCAGCGGCGGCACGAAGGCAATGCCGCCCGAACGCGCGTACCAGTGCAGGGTGGCGGCGTTGTAGATGTTCAGGTGCGCGCCGCAGACGAAGGGCAGCCCGCGTTCCGTGGCAATGCCGACCGCGCCCAGGTCATTGACTTCCAGCGTCAGGCGATCTTCTTCCGTCAGGCGGCGCAGGGCGCGCAGGTCGCTTTCGGATTCCAGCAACGCCTGCGCCGCCAGCACCACCTTCTTGCCCTGACCGATGAGATCATGCGCCAGTTGCAGCCAGTCATCGACGCGCAACTGCTGGCGGCGGGAACAGACGACCTCGCCCAGATAAAAGGTTTCGATGGCCGGATGCGCGGCCAAATCAGCATAAAACTCGAGGACTTTTTCACGCGGCCAGAACCAGAGCAGAGGGCCGAGCGTGATTTGAGGAATGCGGGTTTGCGACATAGAGAACTTTCGAAAAACAAGTAAATAGGAAAATCAATCCTGGGTAGGAGCGTATTCCCTACGCTCGCAGGCGCACGCAGTGCGCCCTGCAACCCAACGCAAAATCAGCACGGCCTTGGGTTTTTCATTGCTTTTATGCCAAAAAAGGGCGAGCTTCGCTTGCCCTTTTTTGCAAACTGAACCGGCACAAGGCCGAAGGCCGCAGGACAGCCGAAGGCTGGTTTTGCGCAGCAATATGCGGCGAAGCCGCACAAAAAGTGGTTTTTCACTTTTTGACGCCTCCCTAACGCCACGGACGGTTATACGCGCCAAGCGTCACCTGCTGGCCTTCGGCGACGCGCGCCAGTTCGCTCTGCCAGAGGCTATCCACCTGATAGGCAATGCCGCGCCGCGCGGCGTCCAGCGCGCCATCCAGCGCCGCGCGCAGGACCCGGGTCACTTGGGCAACATAGGCCGGACTGCGCTGGCGGCCTTCGATCTTCAGGGCGGCGACGCCGATGTGGATGATTTGCGGCAATACCGCCAGCACATTCAGGCTGGTGGGTTCTTCCAGCGCGTAGTAGGTTTCGTCGCGCACCGCGAAGCGTCCCTTGCACAGCACCGGATAGCCCGCCGATTCCTGCGGCGAGAACGTGTCGATGAGGACGCCGTTCAGCCGCGCGTCCATGTGTTCGCCGGGAGTTTCCCGCGGGTGCGCCGGGCGTTTTTCCCAGCGCACGAATTTCGCGGGCGAACAGGCGCCGGCGGTGTTGGGCGATTCGCCGGTAGCGTAGGAAGAAAGCCAGCAACGGCCTTCGTTCATCACGCACAGGCTGCCGAAGGCGAAGACTTCCACTTCCACCGTGGTATGGGCGATCAGGTTTTCCACCTGCGCCAGGGTGAGGACGCGCGGCAGCACGGCGCGGCGAATGCCGAAGGCGCGCTGGCAGAAGTTGATGGCTTCGTAATTGGTCGCCGACCCCTGCACGGAAAGATGCAGATACAGGTCGGGATAGCGTTCGCGCGCGTAGCTCATGAGGCCGACGTCGGCAAGGATGAGCGCGTCCGCGCCCAGTCCCACTGCCGTATCCACCGCCTTTTGCCAGGCGCTCTCGCGTCCGGGTTGCGGATAGGTATTGATGGCGAGCAGGATTTCCCGTCCGTGCCGATGGGCGTAGTCCACGCCGGCGGCGAGCGTCTTGTCGTCGAAATTCAACCCGGCGAAGTTGCGCGCGTTGGTGTCGTTCCTGAACCCGGCATATACCGCGTCCGCGCCGCAATCGACCGCCGCCTTCAAGGCGGGCAGACTGCCGGCAGGACAAATCAGGGCAGGGATCTTGCCTGCGTTCATGGTGCTCCAGACTCCCGTTGTGTGCGTTGAAGGCTGACAAGTATATATGCGCGCCACGGGGAAATCGTGCTTCCCTTGCAATGAAGTGCGCGCAAACGAGGGATCAGGCCTTGTGCGCTTCTTCCGGGTAGGGTTGCAAAGCAAAGTGGGTTTTACGATGGCGGAGGCGATAAATCACGCAACCCGTCAGCAGCGGCACGTCGAGCAGGTAATC
>JAITEO010000079.1 GCA_031281985.1 Zoogloeaceae bacterium
TCCCCCAATCCTTTGGGGGAGAGGGTGCCCGAAAGGGCGGGAGAGGGGCGGCACGGCGCGTTACCAGGTTTTTTTGGAAAAGTTGTGACCTGCAAAGATGCTGCGTGCCGCATAAAACAACGCCCTCTCCCGCCCTGTCGGGTACCCTCCCCCGCAAGCGAGGGAGGGTACGGCAAACGTTCGCGCTTTGCCTGGAAAGGATTTTCCTCCACTTTGGATCGCACCCTTTTGACGTTTCCAATTTGACGCCCCCCGGCGAGATGCCTATAATCGCCGCTCTTTTGTTGTGGGGGTCGGTAGCTCAGTCGGTAGAGCAGCGGACTTTTAATCCGTTGGTCGCGAGTTCGAGTCTCGCCCGACCCATGGACGCAGGATGGCATGCGCTCAAATTGCAATCGAGGCGCAGGTTTTGTATCATGCGCGCTCACTTGGGGGCGTTAGCTCAGTTGGTAGAGCAGCGGACTCTTAATCCGTAGGTCCACAGTTCGAATCTGTGACGCCCCACCACCCTTTATCGCTCGCGCGCCATGACTGGCGCGGGGTGTTTTCCTGTCAGGAGCTTTTCTATGGCTATCGTCCGCACCCGCCGTTCTTCCATCGAGCGTCGCTGTCTCTCCAAAACCGGCAAACGCATTTTTCGCGGCAAAGGCGCCGCCATGATGCGCATGATGTATCAGGCGGAATGCCAGGCGCGCAATCGTAAATCCCTGGGCGAAAAGAAGGCGCGCACGCCGGAATAAGCGCGCCCGCCAATCCATATGCCCCACCCAAATACCGGGTTGGGGTTTTTCCGTTTTTGAATCCTTCCCATGCCTTTGCATCGGCTTGCGCGCGGACTGTTGGCCTTGCCCAGAGCGGGCAAGCGCCTTCTGGTGCTGTGCGTGGATGTCGCGCTTTGCGTCCTGACGGTCTGGCTGGCGTTCTATCTGCGCCTGGGCGAATGGTTGTCATGGGGCGGCACGCCATCGCCGCAGATGCTGGGGATGCGTTACGCCGCCCTGGCTTCCATCGCGCTGGCATTGCCGATTTTCATCCGCTGGGGTTTTTATCGCGCCATCTTCCGTTATACGGGCGTGGCGGCGGTGCGCGCCATTTGCATGGCGATGTTGCTGTATGGCGCGCTGTTTGCCTCGCTCACGCTGTTCATTGGCTTGCCGGGTGTGGTGCCGCGCACCATCGGCATCATCCAGCCGCTGACGTTGTTTGTCGCGGTTGCCCTTTCCCGTCTGCTTGCCCGTTACTGGCTGGGCGGCCTGTACCGGAAGCAATCGGCGCTGGACGCGCTGCCGAAAATGCTGATTTACGGCGCGGGCGACGCGGGGCGGCAACTGGCCGCGGCGTTGGCGCACAACATCGAGATGCGCGTGGTCGGGTTTCTCGATGACGACGCCACACTGCATGGACACACCCTGAACCGGTTGCCGGTATATGACCCGGAGCATCTGCCGGATCTGGTCGCGCGCCTGGAAGTCAAGGCCGTGCTGCTGGCCATGCCGCATCTCGACCGCGCGCGCCGCAACGCAATCCTGGCGCGCATGGCCGAGGCGCATGTCGCCGTGCGTTCGCTGCCCGCGCTGACGTCGCTGGCGCAGGGCAGGGTAAGCCCTGTCGACCTGCACGAGCTGGATATCGACGATCTGCTGGGACGCGCGCCAGTTGCGCCCGACCCGCAACTGCTCGCCCGCAACATCACGGACAAGGTGGTGCTGGTCACGGGCGCGGGCGGTTCCATCGGCAGTGAACTGTGCCGCCAGATCGTCGCCCTTGCGCCTGCCGCCCTGCTGCTGCTGGAACAGAGCGAATTTGCCCTCTACCGCATTCATCACGCGCTCGCGGAACAGTATGGCAAGACCGTGCGCATCGTTCCCCTGCTGGGTTCGGTGCGCGACGCGGCAAGGCTCTCCAAGATATTGAGTGTCTTTTCCCCGCAGACGGTTTACCACGCCGCCGCCTACAAACATGTGCCGCTGGTGGAGGAAAACCCGGAAGAGGGACTGAAGAACAACGTGTTCGGCACGCTCGTCAGCGCGCAGGCGGCGGCGGCGCATGGTGTGGCGGATTTCGTGCTCATCAGCACCGACAAGGCGGTGCGTCCCACCAACATCATGGGCGCGAGCAAGCGTCTGGCGGAAATGGTGTTGCAGGCGCTGGCCGCGCGAACAAAAAAAAGCGCCACCTGTTTTTCCATGGTGCGTTTCGGCAATGTGCTGGGGTCTTCCGGCTCGGTGGTGCCGCGCTTTCGCCAGCAAATCCGCGCGGGCGGGCCGATTACGCTGACGCATCCCGAAATCACCCGGTATTTCATGACCATTCCGGAAGCCGCGCAGTTGGTGATCCAGGCCGGAGCGATGGCCTCGAGCGGGACGGGCGGCGACGTGTTCGTGCTCGACATGGGCGAGCCGGTGAAAATCCTGCATCTGGCGCAGCGCATGGTGGCGCTCTCCGGCCTGACCGTGCAGGACGCGGCGCATCCCGATGGCGACATCCGCATCGACATTACCGGCCTGCGTCCCGGCGAAAAACTCTATGAAGAATTGCTGATCGGCGACAACCCGGAACCGACGACGCATCCGCGTATCATGAAAGCGCGCGAAGGCTTCCTCCCCTGGCCCGAACTCGAACCCCACCTCGCCCACCTGCAAACCGCCCTGGACGCAAGCGATCACCCGCGCATCCGCCAACTGCTCGCCATAACCGGAATCCGGGCGCAGGAAACAGAAGACTGAGGACAGAGGACTGAAGACAGAGCGGCCTTCGGCTTTTGTAATCTGTGATCTGTAATCAGAAGAACCTGCGGAGCGCATCATGCCCGGTGAATAATATGCACCCACGAACTACGGGATACAGAGCCTTTTGCAAAACTCAGCACAATCAGGATGTGAACTGCGTTAGGCAGCAAAAAAGGAGGAGCGGGCGGCCATTTCTGGCATGATATGGGTTCTGACATCAATCATAACGCCCGCC
>JAITEO010000278.1 GCA_031281985.1 Zoogloeaceae bacterium
ATGGCGCGCAACCTGTCGACGCCAAGAACAACAAGAAGGCAAAACCGAAAAACAAAGACAAACAACTCATGAGGCTGGCGTATTTCCCGCCTTATGCCTTGCGCGGCTTTGACATGAATAAACTTGGATGGTAAGGAGAAAACAAATGGCAAACGATTTTTACGGTAAGCGTCGGGAACGTTTCCTGAACGAGGAACCGGCTCTCCAATACAGAAATGACTTGATATTTCTTATAAATAGTAGTTTGGATTTTATTGACAATGGTCGATACAATAAAGAAGAGCATCGCGAAGATGCTTGGGCGCTTTCAAATTGGGAGATTGGAAATGACAAATTCGACCTTCTGGTTCTCGACTATTCCGAAGGCCGTCCCATCGCTGAAATCGCCAAGGATTTTCCAGAGCTTTTGAACTGGAACGAAAGATGTTCCTTGCCGCATCCTCAATACAAAACTATTCCTTTCTACTTGGCGGAGACGGACAGTTACGACTATTTTCTATCGCTGTTGTCCCTGGCAAAGCTCCTGCGCAATGACAAGCAGATCGCGCGTTACGTGGCGCTATTGGATGTCAAGCGGGAAGGCAATCGTGGCCGGGACGAGCTTTTTGAAATCCTGCTGCAAAGACTGGGCGTTCCTTCCGTGCCAACCAGGAAGAGACTTGAGCACAAGGCGCACTGGATTTTGCTGGAAGCCATCCAATCCGCGCCGGAAAATCGCCCGAAATTGATGCAGGAATTCCTCAAGAAATGGTACGCCTGCATGCGCGGCTGCGCCTGGTACGGCCTGCACACCAAACGCCCGGATCGCTTCCGGGGCTACTGGTGCTTCGAGGCGGGTCTTGTGACCTGCCTCTGGCAAATCGACGACAGCAGCTACCGCGACCTGCCGTTCTACCCCAAGGACCTCGTGGATTGGGCCAGAGGCAACGGCGTGGCGGGGTGCGATTAAAAGTGGAGGATGTCCTGTCAATAATTTATCTCAGACGAAGCGCGGCCATACGCCCTCCCCTGACAAGGGGAGGGCTGGGGAGGGGTTTGCGGCAGTAGAGCAGGCACCAAAGTCGGATGCAAAACGAACCGCCGCAACCCCCCTCCCTCAGTCCCCCCTTTCTCAAGGGAGGGCTTGCAGGGTGCAACGTTCCCAGAAAACCCCGGACAACGCGCCGTGCCGCCCCCTTGCAGGGTGCAAGCCCTCTCCCGCCCTGCCGGGCACCCTCTCCCCCAAAGGATTGGGGGAGAGGGAACGGCAAGCGGTGGCGCTTCGTTGGTTTCCTCCGCTTTTCATTGCGCCCGCAAAGGACAGAATACCGGGGACAAAACGGGCGCGTGCGCCCGCAGGCCGAAAAACGGGCGCGCCCCTACGATCCGGATAGAAGCCGCGCCATGGCCTCTGGGGTGGCTGGGGTTTTGCGGCCGTCGCGGTAGATCAGGATGGGGGTGAGCGGCCCCTGGGTTTCGGCGGCGCGTTGGGCGATGTTGTCGGGGCTGATGGTAAAGCGGTTCAGGAAGCGGCTGGTCGGCCAGTTGGTATCGCCGTAGACGAGATAAATGAGTTTGGAGCAGAAGATGCGATCGGTGCTTTCGACATCGAAATTGAAGTCATACGCCTTGCCGACATGACGCAGCGCCTCCAGGATCGCGGCGCGTCTTTTTTCCGGCGGCAGTTCCACCATGCGCACGACCGCCAGATCATCGACATTGAGAAACCGCGCCAGGGCGTTGATTTCCACCCCGCTGCGCAGGGCTTCCACCACGCCCCGCCCGGAGCGGATCGCCGCCTGGTGCGGCACGACCAATGGATGCGTCCAGATTCCCAATTCCTCCAACTCTTCCTTTGTCCCAATCCAGACGGCGACATGTCCCCAGTGTCCGGGAATGAAGGCGTCCGTCAGGCGAAACGGCGTTTTTTCCAGCAAGATGTCGCCAGCCTGCAACACGCGGGCGATGTCCTTTTCCACCACCGGTTGCTGATACAGCTTGCCGTGCCGGGTTTCCACCAAGCCCACGGTATTGCCGAACAACAGGCTGGAAAAATGCGCGCTCTCACGCTGCAACCGGAACAGGGCGTCCTGCGCCAGATTGCCGAAAATCTCGAAGGTCTGCCCCATGATCTTGAAGGGACGCCGCTTCGCCACCATGTGAAAGGAAGGACTTTGCTCCACGAAGGTGCGCAGATAGCGGCAAGCGGGCGCGTAGTCGGCGAATTCCGCGTCCGCTGGCGCGCAGGGGTTGGCCTTGTCCGTTTCGGCGACATGTTGCCGATACCATTGGATGGCGCTGCGCACCCGCCGGCGGTTATCGGCGGAGGTGAACATCTGGTTTACACGCTGCAATTCCTCGGCGGAAAGCAGCCCTTCCCCCAAATCCATCTGGTTCAGGTGACGGCGCAAGTCCTTGTCGCCCTGCCAGAGCGAAATGGCCATCAGGTAGTTGTCATAGAGCATCAGGGCCGAGGAAAGGGAAATCAACACGCCCAGGCGCTGAATCTTGCCGGGAACGCCCGCAGCGGGCGCGGACGCAGTCCAGCATTCATACGCGAGCGCCGTATCGAGCAAGGCCTGCCGCTCTTCGATCAGGGTGAGCGCGCCATCGCGTATGCGCTGCAGGTCATGACCGCTCAGAGCTTCCTTGCGCGCCTTCTTGGCGCGGAGTTCGTGATAGAGCGCGATGGCGCCGCTGCGCATGGACAGCGCCTTGCCCGAATGCGCCAGGTAATTTTCCAGCACCCGCACCATGTCTTCTTCCGTCCCCAACACCGGCGTAGACGGACAGACACGGGCAGGCAAGCCCATCGATGATGACGAATCCGGCAACAAGGTTCTCCCCTCCACGCCCGCCGACACCAGGACGGCAGGCAAGACGAAAAACAACGAACGAACGACAGACAGGAAAAACGCCAGGGTTTTTTGAAAAGTTTCTTCCACTTCTGATCGCGCCCCTCGTTTCAAGGCGCGTCCGGCAACAGGGGCGGCGCCGGGCAATCCAGGCTTTGAGCGAAGGCGCGCAGGAGTTCGGATTCCGCGACCGTGATCTTGCCGTCATGCTGCACGGCGGCAACGCAGGCGGCGAGGAAATTCTGGCGAAAGCGCGGCATCGCCTGGGCAAGACGATCCAGCGCGCCATCAATTGCTTCCGCAGACAGGGTGGA
>JAITEO010000120.1 GCA_031281985.1 Zoogloeaceae bacterium
ACCTTGGTACGGCCATTGACGTCGTCCGACTTCACGGTCAGCATTTCCTGCAACACGTAGGACGCGCCATAGGCTTCCAGCGCCCAGACTTCCATTTCCCCGAAACGCTGGCCGCCGAACTGCGCCTTGCCGCCCAGAGGTTGCTGGGTGACCAGCGAGTAGGGGCCGGTGGAACGGGCGTGCATCTTGTCGTCGACCAAATGGTGCAGCTTCAGGTAGTGCATGTAGCCGACGGTGACGGGGCGATCGAAGGCCTCGCCGGTACGCCCGTCGAAAAGCTGCACCTGCCCGTTGGCGGGCAAGCCCGCCAGATCCAGCATGTACTTGATCTCCTCTTCCCGCGCGCCATCGAACACCGGCGTGGCGAAAGGCACGCCGTCCTTCAGGTTGTCGGCCAGTTCGAGGATTTCCGCGTCATTCAAGGAATCCAGGTCTTCCTTCTTGCCGCACTTGTTGTACACCTTGGCAAGAAAGGCGCGCAGTTCCTTGGTATTCACCGCCTTGTTTTCCTTGACGCCAGCGGTGGCCTTCTTCCACAACGCGCCGATCTGCTCGCCCAGTCCCTTGGCCGCCCAGCCGAGGTGCACTTCGAGAATCTGCCCGACGTTCATGCGCGAAGGCACGCCCAGCGGATTCAACACGATATCCACCGTGCGCCCGTCCGCCATGTGCGGCATGTCTTCCACCGGCATGATGCGCGAGACCACGCCCTTGTTGCCGTGCCGTCCCGCCATCTTGTCGCCCGGTTGCAGGCGGCGCTTCACCGCCACGTAGACCTTGACCATCTTCTGCACCCCCGGCGGCAGTTCGTCGCCCTGGGTGAGTTTCTTCTCTTTCGATTTCAGGTCTTCGTCGAAATCCCTGCGTTTTTGTTCCAGCGTTTCGCGGATCTGCTCGATCTGCTGCGCCACCTCTTCATCCGCCATGCGAATGTCGAACCAGTGATGCGGCTCCAGACCCTCCAGGTATTCCGGCGTGATTTCGGAACCCTTGGCCAGGCGCTTCGGCCCGCCATTGGCCTTCTTGCCGAGAATCTGGCGCTTTACGCGGTCAAAGGCGTCGCGCTCGACGATGCGCATCTGGTCGGCCAGGTCGAGCCGGTAGCCGCGCAGGTGATCGTCGATGATGGACTGCGCCCGCTTGTCGCGCTCTATCCCCTCGCGGGTAAAGACCTGCACGTCGATGACCGTACCGGCGATGCCCGCCGGCACGCGCAGGGAAGTATCCTTCACGTCGGAAGCCTTTTCGCCGAAGATGGCCCTGAGCAGTTTTTCTTCCGGCGTCAGCGTGGTTTCGCCCTTGGGCGTGACCTTGCCCACCAGCACGTCGCCCGCCGTGACTTCCGCGCCGATGAAGACGATGCCGGATTCATCGAGACGCGACAACTGCGCCTCGCCCAGCGAGGCGATGTCGCGGGTGATTTCTTCCGGCCCCAGCTTGGTGTCGCGCGCCACTACCGAAAGCTCCTCGATGTGGATGGAGGTGTAGCGATCCTCGGCGACCACGCGCTCGGAAATGAGGATGGAGTCTTCGTAGTTGTAGCCGTTCCAGGGCATGAAGGCGATGAGCATGTTCTGCCCCAGCGCCAGTTCGCCCTGGTCGGTGGAAGCGCCATCGGCCACCACGTCGCCGCGCGCGATCACGTCGCCCACCTTCACCACCGGACGCTGGTTGATGTTGGTGCTCTGGTTGGAGCGGGTATATTTCACCAGGTTGTAGATATCCACGCCCACGCCGCCCGCCTGGGTCGCGTCGTCATCGACGCGCACCACCACGCGCCCGGCATCGACATAGTCGACCACGCCGCCGCGCAGGGCAATCACCGCCGTACCGGAGTCGACCGCCACCGTGCGCTCTATGCCCGTCCCCACCAGGGGTTTTTCCGGACGCAGGCAGGGCACCGCCTGACGCTGCATGTTCGCGCCCATCAAGGCGCGGTTGGCGTCGTCGTGTTCGAGGAAGGGGATGAGGGAAGCCGCGACGGAAACGATCTGCCCCGGCGCCACGTCCATGTAGTGGATGCGCGCGGGTTCGGCCAGGATGGTTTCGCCTTTCTCGCGGCAGGTGACGAGTTCGTCGATGAGCTTGCCGCTCTTGTCCAGCGTCGCGTTCGCCTGGGCGATCACGTACTGGCCTTCCTCGATGGCGGAAAGGTAATCGATCTGGTCGCTCACCTTGCCGTTCTCCACCTTGCGATACGCCGTCTCGATGAACCCATAGTGATTTACCCGCGCGTACAGGGCGAGGGAATTGATGAGGCCGATGTTCGGGCCTTCCGGCGTTTCGATCGGGCAGACGCGGCCATAGTGGGTTGGATGCACGTCGCGCACCTCGAAGCCCGCGCGCTCGCGGGTCAGGCCGCCGGGGCCAAGGGCGGAGACGCGGCGCTTGTGGGTGATTTCCGAGAGGGGATTCGTCTGATCCATGAATTGGGAAAGCTGGCTGGAACCGAAGAATTCCTTGATCGCGGCGGAGATGGGCTTGGCGTTGATCAGATCGTGCGGCATCAGGTTTTCCGATTCCGCCTGGTTCAGGCGTTCCTTCACCGCGCGTTCCACCCGCACGAGACCGGAACGGAACTGGTTCTCGGCCAGCTCGCCCACCGAGCGCACGCGGCGGTTGCCCAGGTGATCGATGTCGTCGATGTCGCCGTGCCCGTTGCGCAGATCGACCAGCACCTTGATGACATCGACGATGTCGCGCGGCGAGAGGGTGAGCTGTGCGCAGGCCTCGGCATTCGCGCCCAGCTTCTTCAGGCGGCCTGCCAGTTCCCTGGCTTCCTCCTGCGTCATGTTTTCTTCCAGCGCGCGCGGGCCGTAGGAAAGCTGGGAGACCAGTTCCTGAATGACCGGCAAGGGTTTACCGGTTTCTTCCGCCAGCTTTTTCAGGGCGGCTTCGGCGCGCGATTGCAGTCCCTTGACCATCACCTTGTATTCGATGACCTGTTCGCGCCCCAGGCGGCGGTTGAACTTCATGCGCCCGACCTCGGAGAGGTTGTAGCGTTCATCGGCGTAGAACAAGCCCTGGAAGAGAATTTCCACCGCCTCTTCCGTCGGCGGCTCGCCGGGGCGCATCATGCGATAGATGGCGACGCGGGCGGCCTGGCGGGTGAGGTTGTCGTGGCTTCTCAGCGTTTGCGAAATGAATGCGCCGCGATCCAGGTCGTTGATGTACAGAGTCCGGATTTCCCCCACTTCCATTTCCTGCAACTTGGCCAGCAGCGTTTCGCTGATTTCCTCATTGGCCTCCGCCAGCACCTCGCCGGTGTTCCGGTCGACAATCGCCGTCGCCATCACGCGCCCGACGACGAAATCGCTCGGCACGACGAGACTTTGCAGCTTGGCCTCCTGCATGTCGCGGACATGGCGCGGAGTGATGCGCTTGTCCTTGGCGACGATTACCCTGCCGTCCGGCGCGCAGATGTCGAAGCGCGCCATTTCGCCGCGCAGGCGATCGGGCAGCACGGCAAATTCCACGCGATCCTTTTGCAGCGTGAAATGATCGAACTCGAAGAATTCGCCCAGGATTTCTTCCGGCTTCAATCCCAGCGCCATCAAAAGCGTCGTCACCGGCATCTTGCGCCGCCGGTCGACACGGAAGAAGAGCAGGTCCTTGGGGTCGAACTCGAAATCCAGCCAGGAGCCGCGGTAGGGGATGATGCGCGCGGAAAACAGGAGCTTGCCGGAGGAATGGGTCTTGCCCCGGTCGTGCTCGAAGAAGACGCCGGGAGAACGGTGCAACTGCGACACGATCACCCGCTCGGTGCCGTTGATGACGAAGGAGCCGTTTTCGGTCATGCGCGGAATCTCGCCCATGTAGACCTCCTGCTCCTTCACTTCCTTGATGGTTTCGGTGGAAGCCTCGCGGTCGAGGATAATCAGGCGCACCTTGGCGCGCAGGGAAGAGGCAAAGGTCAGGCCGCGCTGGTGGCATTCCTTGACGTCGAAGGCCGGTTCGCCCAGCGTATAGCTGACGAATTCCAGGCGGGCGTTCCCGGAATGGGAAACGATGGGGAAGATGGAAGTAAACGCGGCCTGCAAGCCCTGGTTCTTCCGCTCTTCCGCAGGCACCTCGGCCTGGAGAAACTCGGAGAAGGAAGCCAGTTGCGTCGCCAGAAGATACGGCACCTCCAGGACGTGCTCACGCTTGGCAAAGCTCTTGCGGATGCGTTTTTTCTCGGTATGCGAATAAGCGGAAGAAGCGGCGGCACTCATGATGGCTCCTGGATAAAAAGTCTGAAAACGGTTCAAAGGTCAGTCTGGCGGCAAAACGAAACGCCAAAAGACAAAGACAACCCCCGGCGCGCGAACGAACGCGTCGGCTTGTGTTTGCATTCTGGACAACCTGGCAAGGTCATACCCTTTCGTGCGCGGCGATACAACAAAACAACGAGAAAAAACGGAAAAAGGCCGACGGCCAGAAAAGGCCGCCAGCCTGGTTTTTCGACACGCAAGGTTTACTTCAGCTCGGCCTTGGCGCCCGCGTCTTCCAGTTGCTTCTTCAAGGCTTCCGCGTCGGCCTTGGGAACGCCTTCCTTGATCGGCTTGGGCGCGCTCTCCACCAATTCCTTGGCTTCCTTCAAACCCAGTCCGGTTACGGCGCGCACCACCTTGATGACTTCCACCTTCTTGTCGCCCATGGCGGTCAACACCACGGCGAACTCGGTCTGTTCCTCCGCGGCGGCGGCTGCGCCAGGGGCGGCAGCCGCGGCGGGCGCGGCAAACGAGGCGGCGGAAACGCCGAATTTTTCTTCAAACGCCTTGACGAGGTCGTTCAGTTCCATGACCGTCATCGCGCCCACGGCTTCGAGGATGTCTTCCTTGGAAATTGCCATTTACAGTACTCCTGATTCAAATCGGTAAAAAAAGCCAGTCCGCGTCATGCGGCGGCGGTTTCGCGTTGTTTGGCAAGCGCCGCCAAGGCTCCGGCAAAGCCGGAAACCGGGGCTTGCATGACGCCCAACAGTCTGGCGAGCAGTTCCTCGCGGCTGGGGATGGAAGCCAGCGCTTGCACGCCTGCCTTGTCCAATACCTTGCCCGCATAAGCGCCTGCCTTGATCACCAGTTTGTCATTGGTTTTGGCGAAGTCGTTGAGCACCCTGGCCGCCGCCACCGGATCCTTGGAAATCCCATAGATCAAGGGGCCGACCAGTTGGCTGGAAAGTCCCGCGAACGGGGTTCCTTCCACTGCCCGGCGCACCAGGGTGTTTTTCAGCACATGCAGATACACGCCCGCCTCGCGCGCCTTCTTGCGCAACGAGGTGAGATCGCCCACCTCGATGCCGCGATATTCGGCCAGCGCGATGGTCTGCGCCTGGGCTACCTCGCCCGACACCTCTGCCACAACCGCCTTTTTGTCTTCCAGATTGAGACCCACGGGTCTTTCCTCCTTTTCAAGTCAAAACATGGCAAGGCGGCTGCCTTGCCACTCCTTACGGCGACCTGAACCAGAAAACAACCGGCTGTTCTTGCGACAACCGGCGAAATCCTTGTCCGGGCAACACCGTCTGCGCAGGCCGATACGGCCATTTAAGCCGCCGGAACGAAGTCCGGCAGCGCCTGCGGTCTTTGACGATCCGCGGGGAACACGCCTTGCGGCACGCGCCCCGCGTCCCAAAGTCTTTTAAAACTCCTTACGCGCCGAGCAGGCTGGCCTGATCCACGCGCACGCCGGGACCCATGGTGCTGGTCACGGCGACTTTCTTCAGATACTGTCCCTTGGAGGCGGATGGCTTGGCCTTGTTCAGGGCTTCGATCAGCGCCTTCAGGTTCTGTTCCAGCTTTTCCACCGGAAAGGACGCGCGGCCAATGGTGGCGTGGACGATGCCGCCCTTGTCGGTGCGATACTGCACCTGACCCGCCTTGGCGTTTTGCACGGCGGTGGTCACGTCCATGGTCACGGTGCCGACCTTGGGGTTGGGCATCAGGCCGCGCGGGCCGAGAATCTGTCCCAGTTGCCCCACGATCCGCATGGCGTCCGGCGTGGCGATCACCACGTCGAAAT
>JAITEO010000125.1 GCA_031281985.1 Zoogloeaceae bacterium
CAGGCGAGCGACAGGCGCACCGCCTCTTCCTTGCCAAGCAGGATGGTGCCGACGCTGGATACGGCGGATTGCAGAATGGCGGCGTCGATGACCGCGGATTCGTTGGGTGCGTTCATGGGGTGGTATTCCGGGAAGAAGAATCGGGAGCGGGGTTGCCAGAATTGTCGGGCAGGGAAAGCGCGTCGAAGAGCGGCGGGCGGTAGGTGGTGGGCGCTGTCTTCTGGAAGACGTTGGTGTGCGGGCGGCGGGCGGCGTTCAGAGTTTCGGTTTCCCGCAATTTCTTTTGTGCTAGCGCGTGGCTTTCTTCCGGCGTTTCCAGCACCCAGGGGGTGATGAGCAGCACCAGTTGGCGGCGGCTGTTTTCCCGCTCGGTTTTTTTGAAAAGCAGGCCGAGAACTGGGATGTCACCCAGGAGCGGCACCTTTTGTTCGACATTCGAGACGCTCTGGCTGATCATCCCGCCCACGGCCACGGTGAGGCCGTCCTGCGCGTGCGCGGTGACTTGCAGGTTGGCGGTGCTCACCGTGTCGATGGAAAAGTTTTCGTAGGTGCTTCTGCCGTTCTGGTCGGTAGTGAGGATGGGGATCGTCGCGCCGCCTTTCTTGACGATCGAGTTATCCTGATCGATGGTCAGCGTTATCGAACGGTCGGCGTTGATGCGCGGCAGGACGATGAGGGTCTGGCCGACGTTGCGCTGTTCCGTCTCGATGTCGATGCTGTTGTTGGCCGCGCCGGTGGTGCCGATCACGCTGTTGGTGCTGATGCCCGTGACCAGGGTCTGCTCGTCGCCGATGAAAAGCCGTGCGGGCTGGTTGTTGGAAGCGACGATCATGGGGGTGGCCAGCACGTTTACCCGGTTTTCGCTTTCCATGAGTTGCAATCGCAGGCGGAGATGGTCGCTGACTTTCTGCCAGATCAGCGTGGAGCCGCCGCTTTCCGTGGAATTGACGGAAGTTATGGCGTTCGCCGCAAAAGGCGTGCTGCCGGAAAGGCCGGATGTACCCAGGTCGATGGGGTTTGCGGCGGTCTTGCCGTTGCCGTAGCCGATGTCGAATACCGACTGGAATGAGCCGCCCAGCTCGACTTCCAGGATTTTCATTTCCAGCAGCACCTGGCGCGGCGGCAGATCCATCCTGCCGATCAGCGCCTCGATTTCATCCAGCGCGCGTTCGTCGCCGCTGCGCGCCAAAAGGAGGTTGTGCAGCTTGTTATAGGTGAGATGGATGGGTGCGCCCTGCCTGCCGGAAGCGTTGATGAGCGCGGCGGCGGAAAGGCTTTCCGCCCGGCTGCTGTCGTTTTCCATGCTGGCTTCCAGGGCGGTTTGCGTGATGCCGGTGATGGCCTGGCGCGAGTTGTCGGCGGCGGCTCCACCGCCACCACCGCGGCTGCCGCTGCTGCGGATGCGCATGCCTTCGCCGGAGAAACTGCCGCTGCTCTGGGTACTGCCGCCGCTGCTCTGGGTGCGGCTGGTGCTGCCCAGGCTGGTGGGGGCCATTTCCTCTTCCGGACTGATCAGTGTCACTCTGGAGCCGAGGAGTGCGGAGATGGCGCTGGCAATGCTGACGACGTTGTGATGCTTCAGCACCCAACTGCGGGTGATGTCGTCGCGGGAGATGGCGATGTCCTGCTGGTATTCCTGGGCGCTCATCAAAAGATAGACCTGGCTTTGCGGGTCATGGCGATACCAGACGCCAGCGGCGCGGCAAAGGTTCCTGATCATGCCTTCGACGCCGACATCGCGCAGATAGAGCGACACCCTCTTGCCGGAGACGCTGTTCGTGACCACGATGCTGGTCTTGCCGATGCGGGCGATCAATTGCGCCGCCTCGTCGAGCGTTACCTGCCGCAGATACAGGTCGCCTGGATGCTGCGCGCCTTTTTTTGGCGGCGTTCCTGGCGTCCCAGAACGTGACGCAGGCTTTGCCGGTTGCGGCGTAGAACGCGCTGTCGTCGCCGGAGCGGACTGTTCATCGGTTGTTGCCGTTGCTTCCGACGCTTGCGCCGGAAAGACGAGCAGGAGCAGGAACAACAACGCCGCGATGATGAGGGAAAGTGCAAAGGAATGATTTTGTCGCATCATCTGACCCATCCTGTATGTAGTTGCCGTGGCACTCCACCTTCCGCACCTGCTTCCACTTCGACGTTTTCCGGTATCTGTTCCTGAAATTTCACGCCGTCGCTCAGGATTTCCACCTTGTAGCGGCGGCCTTCCAGCGTGATTTCATCGCCGTGGTAGAGGGTGATGAGATCGCGTCCGTTCTGCACCTGTGCGACGCCGCCGCCACTTGCGCGCACCAGCGCCTTGAGTATCAGGGAACGGAAAATGGCGTTGTCTGGCGTTCGGAGATTGACGCGCCGTTTGTTGGCTTCGCCCTCGGAGAGCAACGTAGGGGAAGCCTCGAAAGGATCGCGTTCCGGCAGGCCGCTGGCGGCGGGTGGCGGGGCTTTTCCGGGAGACTGCTTCGTCAGCCGCTTGGCTTCTTCGACGCGTGCCTTTTCCCGTGCCTGTCCCGCCCGGATTTCCTTCATTTCCTTCCCATAGTCGTCTTCCGCCGCGCCCGCCGGCAGGGCGAAACAAAGCAAAATGGCAAGAACACCCGCCCACGATGGAAACAAGGAGGGCTTGTCTCCTGCCCCCTGATTCCTGATTCCTGATTCCCGATTCCTGGTATCTGGCATTTCTCAAATTCCTCCTGTCGATACGGTGAACATGGTCTTGAAAAAGACGTAATAGACGGTGCCCACGATGCTGCAACAACCAAGGATGAGCGCTGGCTCGATCATTGCGGAGAGCAGTTTCACCCGAGCGTCCAGTTCTTTCTGGTAGTGCACGCCCAGAAGTTCCATGACCGCGTCTACTTGTCCGCTTTTTTCCCCGATAGCGGCCATGTGCCGCAGCAGCCGGGGCAGTACCGGGCGCTCCAGCGCCGCGGTCAGCGTCTTTCCGGCGAGCACCTGCTCCGCCGCGTGCGCGAAGGCCTGGGCAAACGCGCCGTTGCCGACTACATCCATGCAGATACGCAGGGCTTCCAGCACGGTGAGATGGCTTTTGAGCAGCACGCCGAAGGTCCAGGTAACTTGCGCCATGGCCGCGCAGCTCAGCGTTTTTCCCAGAACCGGCGTCTTGAGCAACAGAATGTCGATCCGTAGCCGCACCGGCGGCAGGCGGCGCAGCAGGGGAATGCCGATGATGACGCCCAGGGTGATGACGCCCACCAGCCAGCCCCAGCGGACAGACCAGTCGGCAACGTCGAGCATGGCCTGTGCTTCCCAGGGGATGGATTTGCCGCGTCCGGAAAGGAAGGTGGCAAAGCGCGGCAGTGTGAAACGCACCATGAAGGCGAACACGCCGATGGAGAGCAACAGCACGAGGCACGGATAGGTCAGCGCGGTGAGGAGTTGCCGCCGCACTTCGGCGCGGCGTTCCAGAAGGGCGGCCAGCCGTTCGAATATGGCGCTCAGTTCGCCGGAGGCTTCGCCCGCCTCGATGAGTTTTTGCGCCAGATGGTTGAAGACTTCCTTTTCATTGCCGCAGGCTGCCGAAAAGCTGCTGCCGCGCTGGATGGCGGCGGTGATGCGCTCGAGCGCATCGGAAAGGCGCACCTTGGTCGTCAGGCGGGCGCAGGCTTCCAACGCCTCGATCAGGGTATGCCCGGATTTCAGCATCAATTGCATCTGGCGATAGAACATGATCTTGTCGTTCGTGCTGATGCCGCGTATACGCTGGAATTCGCGCCAGATCTGTTTGAACAGCATCAGGCCGCCCGCGCCCATCTGGCCGCCTTCGGAAAGGCTCAGGATTTTCAGCCCGCGCTCGCGCAACTGCCGCCGCGCCGTGTTTTCATCCGGCGCGAGCACCTGCCCGCGCGACTC
>JAITEO010000146.1 GCA_031281985.1 Zoogloeaceae bacterium
GCCGATGCTCTTTGTCCGGCGGACGCGAAACTCGAATTCTTCGGCCCCGATAGCCATGTGTATACGGTGAAGCTGGATTGCAGCGGCACGCATCCGCGTTTCAATGTGCCGGGCGAAACCCTGTTTGCCCTGAGCTGGGAGACGCCATGAAATCGCTGCTGGAATTGCCCGCCAAGATCCGGCGCAAGGGCTGGCGCGGCACGCTGCGCGTGCTGTGCGAACGTTTCCTCTACCGGCATCAGGAATTGCTGACCGTGGAACGTTCGCTGGAAGCGCCGTTATCCAAGCGCCTGAAGGTGTATCGTTGGCAGCATGTACATCTCCATGAAGAAACCCTGCCGAAGCTGGAAAAATATTTCGCGCACTACCTGCCCGCCGTGCGCAAACTGCTCGCCCAGGAAGGGGTGCGCGGCGAAGCGTTTGCGGATGAAAACGGCGACGTCATCGGCATGGTGTGGATGACCAACCGGGATTACTACGAACCGCTGTATCACCGCTGGATTCGCCTGCCGCCAGGCCATATGTATCAGTTCGCCGGCGAGGTTGCCGAACCTTACCGCAACACGGGGATGCCATTGCGCTACCTGCGCGGTCTTTGCGAGCAAGGGTATCATGAACTCGGTTGTCATGTCGCCCGCTCCCTGGTGGATGCGCGCAACCTGCCCGCGGTGCTGCTGCACATGCACATGGGATTCAGGGAAACCGGAGAAGCGACGCATGTCTACACCCTGTTTCGCTTTTTGCATTTCACGCGCATATGCGCGTACCGCGAACCGCGTTTTGCTTCCTGGCAAAAACCGGAACGCAACCGCATTTCGCCGCAGAAACTGGAATGACAGCGCGTTTTGCGTGGCATGACGATCTGGAAGCCGAGTCTTTTCCGGCGGCTGCCTACAATGCGCTTCTTGCCCGTCTGCCGGTATGTACGCCCTTCAATCGCTTGTCCTGGCTGCGGGCGATGGCGCGCCATTTGCGGCCCGGGCAAACGCTGCATGTGCTGATCGCCTGGGAGGATGCGCGTCTTGTCCTGTGTTTGCCGCTGCTCCATTGCCGCGAGCGCCAAATCGGACTGCCGTTGCGGGTGGTGCGTCATCTTGGCTATCCGCTCGCGGATCGCATCATGCTGGCCGTCGAGCCGGGGCAGGAAGCCGTATTGCGGGACGCCTTGCCGCATATTCGCCGCGCCTTGCCCCATGCCCTGCTGCAACTGGATGAGATTCTCCCGACGCCGACCAGTGACGCCGGTCTCACGGCCTGGGGAAAACGCGGCAGTTTTCGCTGGGAGAACCGTCTGAGTTGCCTTGTGCCCGAACATCGCGTGTGCGCAAAAGATCGCGACGAACCCGCGGGAGATCTGCGCTATGAATTGCGCCGGGCAAGAAAGCGCAGTGCCGCCATCGGCGCCACGCCGCGCCGGGAAAGGCCAGATGCCGGCACGATGGACGCGCTGCTGGCGCGGATTTGCGCCGTCGAGCGGAGCAGTTGGAAAGGCAAGCAAGATGTCGGCATCTTCCGTTCGGACAGTGTGGCGGCAATCACCGAGGCGCTGCGCGCCCTCGCGGCGGAAGACCGTGTGCGCGTGGTGCTGCTGGAGCACGCGGGGCGCTGCATCAGCTATCGCCTTGGCCTGCTGGAACAGGGACGCCTGTACGACTACAGCCTGGCGTTCCTGCCCGCCTATGCCGCCCTTGGCAGTGGCCGCCTGTTGCTGGACGAATGGATACGCTGGGGTCTGGACGAAGGCTGGCAGTGGATCGACGCTTCCCGGGTGCGCCGCGCGCATTCCCGCCACTTGTTGCATGAGCGCATGAGCGGTCGGGTCGAACACCGGCGCTGGCGCTTTTATTCCTGCCGTCCCAGTGGTCTGGTTTTCGGTTTGATCTATGGCGTCTGGCAGTCGTGGAGACGCCATGTCAGACGGTCGGATTAGGCGGCGAATGGAAATGCGACTTTTCACCCGGCGCGTTTTTGGATAGGATGGACGCCTTTGTTATGCCTTGCGGCGTTTCCGGGCGTCTGCAAGATGTTTGAACGGAACGCTTCATTGCGTGTTGCCCCCCTTTTTTCGAGGATGCCATGACCGAAACGACAAGCCAGATTCTTTCGATTACCGCAAAAAATTTCGAGGCGGAGGTGCTCCATTCGGAGCTTCCCGTGCTTCTGGATTACTGGGCGCCGTGGTGCCAGCCCTGCCAGATGATGATGCCCGCGTTCGAGGCCGTGGCCGCCGACTACGCGGGGAAAATCAAATTCGGAAAACTCAACATCGATACGGACAGTGAAATCGCCGCCCGCTACAATGTACGCGGCGTGCCGACCCTGATGCTGTTCAAGGGCGGCAACCCGGAAGATGCCCGCACCGGAGCGCAAAGCAAGTCGCAACTCATTGCCATGATTGACAACGCGCTCTGATTTCCCTTACCCTGCGCGCCTGGATACAGAAAAACTTCTTCCAGGCGCCCTTTCACTTTTTCTTCTGCTTTTCTTTTTCCCATCCTGCCGGAGTGCGCCGTCTGCGCGTCTTCCATCCTGATCTCCCTCTCTTTTTGCAGCAACAACGCCAATGCACCTTTCCGAACTCAAGACCCTGCACGTCAGCCAACTGGTCGAAATGGCCGCCAGCTTCAATATCGACGCCGCCAATCGCCTCAGAAAACACGAACTGATCTTTTCCATCCTGCGCGCCCACGCCAAGAAAGGCGAACCCATCTACGGCGACGGCGCGCTGGAAATCCTCTCCGATGGCTTTGGTTTTCTCCGCTCGCCGGATACTTCCTATCAAGCCAATACCGATGACATTTACGTCTCGCCTTCGCAGATACGCCGTTTCAATCTCCGTACCGGCGATTCCATCGAAGGCGAAATCCGCACCCCCAAGGATGGCGAGCGTTATTCGGCGCTCACCAAGCTGGACAAGATCAACGGCGAGCCGCCGGAGGTCACCAAGAACAAGCTGATGTTCGAGAACCTGACGCCGCTGCATCCCACGCG
>JAITEO010000168.1 GCA_031281985.1 Zoogloeaceae bacterium
TCCGCCGCGCACGGCGAGGGCGTGCGCGCGCTCCTCGAGCACGCCCTGGCGGGTTTTTCCGAAGCGGAAGAAGAAGAGACCTCCACGCGTCTGAAAATCGCCATTGCCGGACGTCCCAATGTCGGCAAATCCACCCTGATCAATACCTTGCTGGGCGAAGAACGGGTGATTGCCTTTGATCGTCCCGGCACCACGCGCGACGCCATCGCCGTGGATTTTACGCGCAATGGGCGGGAATACAGCTTGATCGATACGGCTGGATTGCGCAAGAAGGGCAAGGTGTTCGAGACGGTGGAGAAGTTTTCCGTCATCAAGACCCTGCAATCCATCGAAGGCGCGAACGTGGTGATTCTGATGCTCGACGCCCGCCAGGACATTTCCGATCAGGACGCGCATATCGCGGATTTCGTGCTGCAATCCGGCCGCGCGCTGACGATTGCCGTCAACAAATGGGATGGCCTCGATGCGTATGCCAAGACGCAAATTCGCGCGGCGGTGGAAAGAAAGCTCAAGTTCCTCGAATTCGCCCGCGTGCATTTCATTTCCGCGCGGGAAAACATCGGCATCGACAAGCTGCTGGTTTCCGTCGACAAAGCCTATGCCGCCGCCACCGCCAAACTCGCCACGCCCCGGCTCACGCGCGTGCTGGCGGACGCCGTCCTTCGCCAGTCCCCGCCCCGGCACGGCGCCATCCGCCCGAAAATGCGCTACGCCCACCAGGGCGGCATGAATCCCCCCGTCATCGTCATCCACGGCAACGCCCTGGAACACGTGCCGGAAAGCTACCGCCGCTACCTGGAAAACATCTTCCGCGAAGTATTCAAACTGCAAGGCACCCCCTTGCGAATACAGTTCAACAGCAGCCACAATCCCTACGCGGGGCGGAAGGCAGAGGACTGAGGACTGAGGACAGAGGACTGAGGACTGAGGACAGAGGACAGAGGACAGAGGACAGAAGACAGAAGACAGAGCGGCCGCTGCGCGGCCTTTGTCGTCTGTATTCTGTAGTCTGAAAGCGCCGCGCCCACTGCCACGGAGCACCGGATACAGAATACAGAGCGAGCGCAGCGAGCGCTCAGTCCTCAGTCCTCTGTCCTCTGTCCTCTGTCCTCCGTCTTCTGCAACGCCCACATTTGCGCGTATGCGCCGTTCCTTGCCAGCAGTTCGCCGTGTTTGCCGCGTTCCACGATGCGGCCTTCTTCCATGACCAGGATTTCGTCGGCGTTCATGATGGTGGAAAGGCGGTGCGCGATGACGAGGGTGGTGCGTCCCTGGGCGGCGGCTTCCAGTTGGGCTTGGATCGCCTGTTCGGTGCGCGAATCCAGCGCGGAGGTGGCCTCGTCGAAAATCAGCAGGGAAGGGTTTTTCAGCAGGGCGCGCGCAATCGCCACCCGCTGTTTTTCCCCGCCGGAAAGTTTCAATCCGCGCTCGCCGACGCGCGTTTCATGGCCTTCGGGCAGGCGCGCGGTGAGGATGTCCAGTTGCGCGGCGCGAGCGGCGGCCAATACCGCTTCACGGCTGGCGGCGGGATTGCCGTACTGGATGTTGTAGAACAGGGTGTCGTTGAAGAGCACCGTATCCTGCGGCACGATGCCAATGGCAGCCCGGAGACTGGATTGGGTAAAGCCGCGAATATCCCGGCCATTGAGACGTATGCTGCCCGCCGTTACGTCGTAGAAACGAAACAACAGCCGCGCCAGCGTGGATTTGCCCGCGCCGGACGCGCCCACCACGGCGACCGTGTGCCCCGCGGGAATGCGAAATTCCACGCCGCGCAGGATGGGGTTTCTTTCGTCATAGGCAAAATGCACGCCGTCGAAATGAATCTCCTGCGGTGTGTGTTCCAGCGGCGCCGCGCCGGGTTCGTCCGCGATTTCCCTGCCAGTGTGCAGCAGGGCGAACATGCGCTCGATGTCGGTCAGCGCCTGGCGGATTTCCCGATACACCACGCCCAGGAAGTTGAGCGGCATGTACAGTTGCATCAGGAAGGCATTGACCAGCACCAGATCGCCCACGCTCATGACGCCTTCGGTCACGCCTTTTGCGGCCTGCCACATGATCAGGGTGACGCCGGTGACGATGATCGCCTGCTGTCCCAGGTTGAGGAAGGAGAGCGAAACCTGGCTCTTGGTGGCGGCTTCGGCCCACTCCCGCAGATTCTGGTCGTAGCGGCGGGCTTCGTAGTCTTCGTTGTTGAAATACTTGACCGTCTCGTAATTCATCAGGCTGTCGATGGCGTGCGCGTTGGCGGCGGAATCCGTTTCATTCACCCGCCGACGAATCAGGATGCGCCAGTTGCTTACCGTGAGCGTGAAGACGACATACACGGTGAGCGAAGCCAGGGTAATCAGCGCGAAAACCGGATGGTAACGCGTGACCAGAATCGCCAATACCAGGGCGATTTCCACCAGCGTCGGCAGGATGGAATACAGGGTATAGTTGATCAGCGTGCCAATGGAATGCGTGCCGCGCTCGATGTCGCGGGAAATGCCGCCGGTCTGGCGCTCCAGGTGAAAGCGCAGCGACAGGGCATGCAGATGCCGGAAAACCTCCAGCGCCAGGGCGCGGATGGATTGCTGGGTGACGCGGGCAAAGAGAATCTCCCGCAATTCGGTAAACAACGCCGCCGCGAACCGCAACAGCCCATAGAGCAACAACAGGCCGAGCGGCAACAGCAAGACCGTATGGGTCGGCGTCAGATCGTCGATGATGACCTTGAATACCAGCGGCACGCCCACCGTCGCCAGCTTTGCCCCCACCAGACACAGGAGCGCCGCGACAACCCGCCCGCGCCAAGCCCAGAGATAGGGAAAAAACTTGACCAGCGTCGGCCAGAACGGCTGCTCGGAACGGGATTCGGCCAAGGCCGGAGGCGGGGAAGAGCGCATCATCATCACAAAATCGATCCGTTGAATTCTCGTGCCATATAGTTCTTCGAGCCGCGTATTCTAATCCTCTGGTTCGGAAGGCAGGGATGGAGAAAACCGGTTTAGGGGTGCAGTTAAAAGTGGAGGAAAACCGTCCAGATGAAGCGCCGCCGCGCACGGGAGGCGTCCCAAAGGGACGCGATTTCGATAACCCCCGGCGTCAGCCGGGGGGAACATGGCCTCAAGATCAGATAGCCCCAACGGGGCGTTACATCGTGTGGCCGCATCGGCACATGCGTCGTTTCCGGCAGCGCCGCTATCTCATCGTTTTTCGTACACGAGAGCAATGAATGTTTTTTCCCATGCTGCC
>JAITEO010000209.1 GCA_031281985.1 Zoogloeaceae bacterium
AAGACCACTTCCGCCAATGATCGCCAACATGCCTACCTCTGTTGTTACGGCAAAAAGTGAAAACCTACTTTTTGCCGGATTAGTCAGGGTTTTAAGGCAAAGCAAGCTTCGCCTTAAAACCGATAAAACCCAACGCAAAACCAGCGCGGTTTTGGGGGCTGTGTTGCTTTCCTATATTTACAAGCACAATAACAACAAGTTCGGAACAAGTCTGTGATGAAGTCGATAAAATTCATAGGATTCAATGAGTTGGATGATTTTTTTCTGCTTGTAAAGGCTGTGGGTTGGCTGTGGGGGAGAAGGGAGTAAGTTTTGTGGGCAGTGGTTTTTCGAATTTTATCCAGAGGTTTTCCCCTGGTTATACACAGACTTGTACTGGGCTGCTGGATGGTACACTTGCCGTTTTTCTTGATCTTTCGGAACTCCTGATATGCAAATCGACCGTAGCGCCGAGATTGCCGACCTGTTGCGGCGGCGCATCCTCATTCTGGATGGCGCGATGGGCACCATGATCCAGGGGTATGGGCTTACCGAGGCGGACTATCGGGGCGAGCGTCTCCTGCAACATCCACGTGACCTGAAGGGCAACAATGATCTGCTCACCTTGACTTGTCCGGAGGTCATTCGTGAAATTCACGGGCAATATCTGGCGGCGGGCGCGGACATCATCGAAACCAATACCTTCAACGCGACAGCCATTTCGCAGGCGGATTATAACCTGACGGAACTGGTCTTCGAGCTGAATCTCACGGGCGCGCGCTTGGCGAGGGAACTATGCGACGAATACACGGCGCGGCAGCCGGAGAAGCCGCGTTTCGTTGCCGGGGTGTTGGGGCCGACTTCGCGCACGGCTTCCATCTCGCCGGAAGTAAACGATCCCGGCGCGCGCAACGTCCGTTTCGACGAACTGGCGGACAGTTATCTGGAAGCCATCCGCGGCCTGGTCGAGGGGGGCGCGGATCTGCTGCTAGTGGAGACGATATTCGACACCTTGAACGCCAAGGCGGCGCTCTTTGCGCTGGAAACATACTTCGAGCGCCTGGGCAGGCGCTGGCCGGTGATGATTTCCGGCACCCTCACCGACGCTTCCGGACGCACCCTGTCCGGCCAGACGGCGGAAGCGTTCTGGAATTCCCTGCACCACATCCGCCCGCTTTCCTTCGGCTTCAATTGCGCGTTGGGCGCAAAGGAACTGCGACCCTATGTGGCGGAACTGGCGCGCTTTTGCGATAGCTTCATTTCCGCGCATCCAAACGCCGGATTGCCCAATCCCCTGTCGCCAACGGGCTACGACGAAACGCCGGAAGACCTGGCGACGGAACTGGCCGACTGGGCAAGGCATGGCCTGTTGAATATCGTCGGCGGTTGCTGCGGTACCACGCCCGCGCATATCGCCGCCATCGCCGAAGCGGTAGCAAACATCGCGCCGCGCAGCGTGCCGGTCGTCGAGCCAAAATTGCGGCTCTCCGGCCTGGAAGCCCTGAATGTCGGGCCGCAAAGTCTGTACGTGAATATTGGCGAACGCACCAACGTTACGGGTTCGCGCGCCTTCGCGCGCATGATCCTGGAAGATCGTTATGACGACGCGCTCGCTGTGGCGCGTCAGCAGGTGGAAAACGGCGCGCAGGTCATCGACATCAACATGGACGAGGCCATGCTGGATTCCGTCGCCGCCATGGATCGGTTCCTGAAATTGCTGGTTTCCGAGCCGGACATCGCCCGCGTGCCCATCATGCTCGATTCTTCCGACTGGACGGTCATCGAAGTCGGGTTGAAGTGCATCCAGGGCAAGAGCATCGTCAATTCCATTTCCATGAAGGAAGGGGAAGAACGATTCATCGAAAGGGCGAAACTGGCGCGGCGCTACGGCGCGGCCATCGTGGTCATGGCCTTCGACGAGGAAGGCCAGGCCGATAGTTTTGCACGCAAGATCAACATCTGCCAGCGGGCATACGAACTGCTCACCGGCATCGGTTTTCCGCCGCAGGACATCATCTTCGATCCCAACATCTTTGCCATTGCCACCGGCATCGAGACGCATGACAACTACGCGCTGGATTTCATCAACGCCACCCGCTGGATCCGCGAACACCTGCCCCACGCCCAGGTTTCCGGCGGCGTCTCCAATGTCTCTTTTGCCTTTCGCGGCAACGACCTGGTGCGCGAGGCTATCCATACGGTATTTCTCTACCATGCCATCGCCGCGGGCATGAGCATGGGCATCGTGAACGCGGGCATGCTCGGCGTCTATGACGAACTGGATGCCGAACTCCGGGAAAAGGTGGAAGACGCGCTGCTGAACCGCGCGCCCCACGCGGCGGAGGCGCTGGTGGAATTCGCCCAGCATGTTCACGCGGACAGGACGGCACGCAAATCCGGTCCCGACCTCGCCTGGCGTCAATGGCCGGTGGAAAAGCGCCTGGAATACGCGCTGATCAAGGGGATCAGCGAATTCGTCGCCGCCGATACCGAGGAAATCCGCGCCCAACTGGAAGTCGAAGGCAAGCCGCCGCTCCTGGTCATCGAAGGCCCCCTGATGCGCGGCATGAACGCGGTGGGCGATCTCTTCGGCGCGGGTAAAATGTTCCTGCCGCAGGTGGTGAAATCCGCGCGCGTGATGAAGCAGGCAGTCGCCAGCCTGATCCCCTACATCGAAGCGGAAAAGATGCGCACCGGCGCATCCAACAAGGGCAAAATCGTCATCGCCACCGTCAAGGGCGATGTGCATGACATCGGTAAGAACATCGTTGGCGTGGTGTTGGGCTGCAATGGGTATGAGGTGATCGATCTGGGCGTCATGGTGCCGTGCGAAAAGATATTGAATGCCGCGCGCGAGCATGGGGCGCAGGCCATCGGGCTTTCCGGCCTGATTACGCCTTCGCTGGAGGAGATGCGCCATGTCGCCGCCGAAATGCAGCGCCAGGGTTTTGCCGTGCCGCTTTTGATTGGCGGCGCAACGACCAGCCGCATCCATACGGCGGTGAAGATCGCGCCGGATTACAAGGCGGGCGTGGTGGTCTATATCCCGGACGCTTCACGCGCCGTCGGCGTCGTCACCCGTCTTTTTTCCGCCGAACAGGAAGCTGGCTATCGCGCCGAACTGGCGGAGGAATACGCCGATTTGCGCGCGCAACACGCGGGAAAAAAAGGCGCGACCCTGGTTACGCTCGCCGAAGCGCGCGCCAACGCCTTTGTATGGCAGGAGGATGGCTACCGGCCACAAGCGCCGCGGCAGACGGGCGTGCAGGCAATCTCCTTCGATCTGGCAAGGCTGGCCGAGTTGATCGACTGGACGCCGTTTTTCCAAAGCTGGGATCTGGCCGGACGTTTTCCCGCCATCCTGGAAAACGCCGTTGTCGGCGAAACCGCCCGCCAGTTGTATGCGGACGCCCAGAAGATGCTGGAAAGAATCATCCGCGAACACTGGCTTGCCGCCAGGGGCGTCTACGCGCTTTGGCCTGCCGCTCGCGTGGGCGACGATGTGGTGTTCTACAAGGAGGAAACGCGCCAGACAGAACAGGGACGCTGGCTGGGACTGCGCCAGCAGCACAAACAACCCCCCGATCGCCGCAATCTGGCGCTTGCCGATTTCGTCGCCGAAAAAGACAGCGGCATTCCCGACTGGGCGGGGCTTTTCGCCGTGACCGCTGGTCTGGAGATGGAAGCGCGCCTGAAGTCCTTTGCCGCCGCGCATGACGATTACAACAGCATTTTATTGAAGGCGCTGTCGGATCGCCTGGTGGAAGCCGCCGCCGAGTGGCTGCATCGGGAAATTCGCCGTGACATCTGGGGGTATGCGCCAGAGGAGAATCTGGACAAGGCTGCCCTGATTGCCGAGAACTATGCCGGCATCCGTCCCGCGCCCGGTTATCCGGCCTGTCCCGATCACAGCGCCAAGCGCGAGATTTTCCGCCTGCTGGAAGCCGAGCGGCGCATCGGCATGACCCTCACCGAATCCTGCGCCATCGCCCCCGCCGCCTCCATCGCCGGTTTCTACCTCGCACACCCGCAAGCCCATTATTTCGCCATCCCCAGAATCGGCACGGATCAACTGGAAGACTGGAGAAAACGCGCGGGAATGGACGAGACCGAGGCGCGCAAGTGGCTGGGGGCGGTGTTGTAGGGGCGGCAAAAAGTAAAAATCTACTTTTTGTGCGGCTTTGCCGCATTTTGCTGCGCAAAACCAGCCTTCGGCTGTCCTGCGGCCTTCGGCCTTGTGCCGGGTTAATCAGCAAAAAAAGGCAGGCAAAGCCTGCCCTTTTTTGATGGAAAGGCAAGGAAAACCCACTACCCTCTGCACGATCCTGTAGGGGCGCGCCGCGCGCGCCCGTTGGCGGTCACGCGGCGGATGCGATCCAAAGTGATATTTGCTCCCCGTTTATCTGGGTGTAATCCAAAG
>JAITEO010000227.1 GCA_031281985.1 Zoogloeaceae bacterium
AATTTGGGGTTTGAAACCAGGCGAAGCCTGGCTTCAAACCGTTAAAACCCAACACAAAACCAGCGCGGTCTGTGAGTTGTCGTAGGGGCGCACTGCGTGCGCCCGCAAACCATTTCGCCGCGTGGCGGCTGGCGGGCGCGCGCAGCGCGCCCCTACAGGATCGTGCAGAGGGTAGTGGGTTTCCTTGCCTTTACCCAAAAAAGGGCAAGCTCCGCTTGCCCTTTTTTGCTGACAACCCGGCAAAAAGTGGTTTTACTTTTTGACGTCCAAAAATACGTCCGCCCAGCAGTTGGGGGTTTCGTACAGGCGGATTTTGCTCAGTTTCAGGCGTGTGCCGTAGTTTTCCCGATACACGGGCGCGAGCAGATCGAAGGCGGTGCGGGCGAGGTTTTCCGCGGTGGGGACGCAATCGAGCAGCACGGTCTTGTGATTGGGCAAGGTGGCGAGAAAATCCGCCACCACGCGGTCTTCCCGCCAGACCAGGAAGGCGTGATCCCAGGCGTCGATCAGGTGTTTTCTGGCGATGACCTTGATGTGGGAAAAATCCAGCAGCATGCCGTTGTCGGAAGCACCCGCCTCGTTTCGGACTTCCCCTTCCAGGGTAATTTCGATAACGTAGCGGTGTCCGTGCAGGTTGCGGCACTGGCTTTCATGATCGGGGATGCGGTGTCCGGCATCGAATTCCAGACGGCGGGTAATCTGCATACAAACAGGGGAAGGCGGATGAAAGAAGTGGCGGATTGTAACATCGAGCGGCAAGACATGGCGGCGGCGCGCCTGACCATTGCCGATCACAGGCGCGATCAGGCGGGGCTGACCTATGTCTATCCCGTGCTTTCCCGCCGCGCGCGCGGGGTTTCCATCGGCATCAATCTCAACCAGAACCGCGCCTGCAACTGGGCCTGTGTCTATTGTCAGGTGGAAAACCTGCGGCGCGGCGCGCCGGAAGCCATCGATCTGGATCGGCTCGAAAACGAACTGGATGGCTTCTTGCGGGAGGCCGTGCAGGGCGATTATCTGGCGCGGCATGTCGCGCAGGCGCGTTACCGGAAGCTGGCGGACATCGCCTTTTCCGGCGAGGGCGAGCCGACCGCGGCCAGGGAATTTCCGGCGGCGGTCGAACGGGTGGCCGCCGTGCTGCGGGCGCATGCCCTGCAAGGCCGATTGCCGTTACGCCTGATCACCAATGGCAGCCTGATCCACAAAAAGGAGACGCAGGCGGGATTGGCGCTGCTGGCGCGGGCGGGCGGGCAAGTGTGGTTCAAGCTGGATCGCGGCGACGCGGCGGGGATGCGGGCGGTCAATCGGATCGCTGGCGATCCGGCGCGCGTGCTGAAGAATCTGCGCGCCTGCGCCGCGTTGCTGCCCACCTGGGTGCAGACCTGCTGGTTCGCCACGGAGGGCAGGGCGCCGGACGCGGCGGCGGAAGCGGCATATCTGGAACTGCTGGCGCAGGCGGCGGAGGTGATTTGCGGCGTGCATCTCTATGGCTTGGCGCGCGCCTCCCGGCAGGGCGGGGCGGAAAAATTGTCGCGCCTTTCCGCGCCGGTGTTGCGGGCGTGGGGGCGGCGCATCCAGCAAAAAACGGGCGTCAGGGCGGTGAAAGTCTCACCCTGACGCCCGTTGGCGGAAAAAACAGCCGGAAGAAAACGTTGCCTTAGGCCGTTTTTTCCGATTTCTTTGCCTGTTGGGCGGCTTTCTTCAACGCCTTGAACTGCTCCGGCTCATGCTTCTTCAGATACTCCACGACTTCAAAGTCTTCCCGTTTGATGCGGTGGATGTCAATCTGCTCCACATGCACCAGACGCAGCAGTTCGCGTACGGGTTTGGGCATGGTGCGCCCGCTCTCGTAGCGGGAACCGCCACTTTGGGTAACATTGATGCACGACCAGAACTGCTGCTGGTTCATGCCCAGCTTGTGCCGGATTTCGCGCGGGTTGATGGTTTCGGTTGCTTTTACGTTCATCTTTGTTTTCCTTTCAACATTTTGATTTCAAAACGGAAAATGTGAAATTTTCCATTTTCTTCATACAACTCCAGCCAGCGTTTTGCGCTATAACTAAAGTTATATCTGCGCATTATAGGTAACTGTCAAGCATAATTGCAAGTGTCCTAGGAAATTTTACATTTGATACAAATTGCGCGAGCTTGCCATTTGCTGCGCTAAAATCCGCAGGTTTTTTTCTCCAAAAGGAACAGTATGTCCCTGATTGTTCAGAAATATGGCGGAACCTCCGTGGGCAGCCCGGAGCGCATCAAGAACGTGGCGCAGCGCGTGGCGCGCTTCGTGGCGCGGGGGGATAGGGTGGTCGTGGTCGTTTCCGCCATGAGTGGCGAGACCAATCGTCTGTTGGCGCTGGCAAAGGAAATCCAGCCGCAACCCGATCCGCGCGAACTGGATGTGGTGCTTTCCACGGGCGAGCAGGTAACGATCGGTCTTTTGTGCATGGCGCTGCAAACGCTGGGCGTTGCCGCCAGAAGCTATACCGGCGGGCAGGCGCGCATCCTCACCGACGACGCGTTCAACAAGGCGCGCATTTCCAGCATCGATGGCGAGGCCATCCGCCGCGATCTGGAAGCGGGGCGCGTGGTGGTGGTGGCGGGCTTTCAGGGCGTGGACGCGGCGGGCAACATCACCACGCTGGGGCGCGGCGGCTCGGATACCACGGGCGTGGCGCTGGCGGCGGCGTTGCAGGCCGATGAATGCCAGATCTACACCGACGTGGATGGCGTCTATACCACCGACCCGCGCATCGTCGGCGAAGCGAGAAAGCTCGAGCGCATCACCTTCGAGGAAATGCTGGAAATGGCGAGCCTGGGTTCCAAGGTGTTGCAAATTCGTTCCGTCGAATTCGCGGGCAAATACAAGGTCAAACTGCGCGTGCTTTCCAGCTTCGAAGAAGCGGGGGAGGGCACGCTGATTACTGTTGAGGAAGGCAAGAACATGGAAGAACCGATTATTTCCGGCATCGCATTCAGTCGTGACGAGGCCAAGCTGACGGTGCTGGGCGTCCCCGACTGCCCCGGCATCGCCTACCAGATTCTGGGCGCGGTGGCCGAGGCCAATATCGACGTGGATATGATCATCCAGAACGTGGGACACGACGGCGCGACCGATTTTTCCTTCACGGTGAATCGTTCCGAGTTCGACAAGACGATGGCGGTGCTGGAAGGCGTGCGCGCGCACATCGGCGCGCGCGAAATCCAGGGCGACAACAAGGTGTGCAAGGTTTCCGCCGTGGGCGTGGGCATGCGCTCGCACCCCGGCGTCG
>JAITEO010000231.1 GCA_031281985.1 Zoogloeaceae bacterium
CTGATTGCCGAAATCCCGCTGGGCTGGATTCTGCTTCAGCAAAAACGCCCGTTCTTCGTCACCTACCAGATCAATTTCACCGATACGCGCTTCGGGTTGGGCCAGTATCACCGTCAGCAATACGCCCATTTGCTGCAACAAGCGTTCGATGGCTTGCAGGGCATAACGCGAGGATTCGGCGTCGATGCTCAGTTCCAGCTCGTTTCCCCGTTCCTGGACATGCAGGGCCAATTCAAAATCCGATAACGCGCCGGGCACTTCCCGAATGTGCCATTGATTGTTTGCCTCATTCAGGACGGGCGACACGCCAAAACCCACGGCAAGGTGTGTGTCGATCGGCGGAGTCGCCAGCGGCCAGTATTCCTGTTGTTCGAGATGTTCCTGGGCCATGCCCGCAAAACGCGCCAGCCACTCGTTCAGGCGCTCATCTGCCTTCACATCGATGAAGACCGGCAAGGTTTTCTCGAAAACGCCGACCGCCCCGGCCATCACTGCGTAATCGGCCCGACAATCGTGCCGCCAGCCCGCGACGAAAGGATCGAAATCCGTTAGCTTGGCAAGCAGCACCCACCAGATCGCCTGCAACAGCACTTCAACGTTGGTGCCATGCGTCTGCGCAAGCGCGGCAAGCTGTCCCGCCTGGCAGGTGTCGATGAGGAGCGTGACATGCTGGCGCGCTTTTTCCTCTCCCTCCACGATCTTGGTGGCGCGATAGGAGAGGAGCGGGGGAAGCGGCGCCGGATTCTTTTCCAGGCAGGCATCCCAATACGCCTTGCCCGCGCGCGTTTCCTCGCCCTGTTCAAGTTCCCGCCGCCATTCGATGTATTGCGGATATTGGAAAGCCACGGGCGTCGGCGTTTTCCCATGATGGATGCCGATTGCCTCAAGAAACAGATTGCGCGCGCTGCTCAAATCCAGAAAGAGCGGGTTGACCAGCAAGGCGATCCAGCAACGGCCAGCGGCGTGCGCCGCCTCGACCCGGATGATCTTGCCCGCCGCCAAGTCGTTGGACTGGATACGCTCAAGCCATGCGGCAAGCGCCTTTTCGATCTCAGCTTCATGCGTGCCCGTGAGCTTCGTTTCGCTTACGGAAACCCGCAGCGGCGCCTCGATTTGCTGGAGCCGCAATGTGCGGTATCCCTCCACGCGCGTGGGCTGGTATGCAAAAATCTCATGCGCGCGCAAGGCGGTGTTCAATGCCGACGCGAAACGCGGAATATCCAGATCCGTCGTGATTTCCGCGAGGAAAAGCCGGGGCGTCGGATCACGGTTCAGGGCCGCCAGTTGTTCGGGACTGAGCGCCAGCACGGCCCCGACTTCAAGCATCATGGGTAAATTCATTTCTTTCTCCACGAGACAATGTCTTTCGATTCAGTCTTCATGCCTTGCTTTCATGGGCCACATCCTGCCCTCCTGATCGCGCTCGTACATGGCGCCCATCGCAACCACGATCTTTCGCGGTTCCTTGTAAGGGTCGCGGGCGTGCGCCGCCAGCATGTTGTCGAGCATCACCACGTCTCCGCGCTGCCAGCCCAGACGGACGGCGCACGCCTCATAGGCCGCGCCGATGATGTCTATCGTTTCGTCCGGGATGGGAGAGCCGTCGCCGAAATAGACATGGCGCGGCATCAACTCGATGCCCACCATCTCCAGCAGGTCTTTCCTGACTTCGGGTTCCAGGCAATGGATGTGATGGAGCTGCACCTGATTGAAAAAAGAGCGCTCCTCGGTCACTGGGTGCGTGATGACGGCGGGCGCGGTGGTACGCACCTGCAAGATGTCACCGTCCAGCCATTCCCAGGTGATACCGCCGCGCGCAAGACGCGCTTCGACCTCGGCCCGACTGTCGGTCTTGAAAAAATGTTGCCAGCTCACATCCAGCTTCGGATGGAAATTCCTGACATAAAGCAGTCCTTTCCATGACATTTCCTCGACGATCTCCGCTGGGAGCCTGGTAAGCATTTCCCGGCAATCCACGATGGGCGTTATGCCACCCTCGACCGAGGGCAGCGCGCAGAAAAACCACTGTTTGCGCGGCCAGCGATCCGTATGGGAGCACTCGTTGTGATACAGGATCATCTGCTCTTCTGGATACGGCGTGGAATGGTAGGTATTGATGCCTTCCTCTTCCTTGGGAAGATCGCCGTAGGAGCCATACAGCCGGGGTTCCATCGCTTCCGAGAAGCGCTCGAAGTCCTGCGGCGTTTCCAGCCCGAAATTCCGAAACACGATGCCCGCGTGGGTGCGCAGCAGGCTTTCGATGTAATTGCGCTGCTGGCTCGCCCACCAGATCGGATCGATGTCCCGGTCGAGGGATTCGAGCAGGACGGGGAATTTGCGTCCAGGCGAGGGAAACGAGACCCGGATGGCGTCGCGTGGACGTCCCGCGGACGGTTTCGCGGCAATGGCGTTCAGTTTGTCGAATTTGCTGGATGGAGATTGAGAAGCGGGAGTTGGAGCAGTCATGGTGGCATCTCCTGAAGATAAAAAATCCGATACGGGGGTTTCTTCCGTGATGGCGCACAGCGCGAGCAGGATGTCCTGCCAAGCCAGCGTCAGGTTGGTTGTGGTGTCGTGCGTGTACAGTTCTGTGGCATAAACCCAATCGACGGAGAATCCGCTATCCGTTTCATAGACGAAGACCGCCATGTCGAATTTGGAGGAAACCGGAAGCTGCGGGATCACGTCGATTTCCAGCCCCTCGATGTCGAAACGTCTTTTGGGGGTGTTCTGCATGACGAAAAGCATTTGCAGCAGCGGACTCGCGCCTTTTCCACGCGCGATGCGCGCAAGATTCATGATCTGATCCAGCGGCACGTCCTGATGGTCGAAGACGCTCGTCACGTTTTCGTGCAGAGATCGAATCCATTGCCGGAAAGTCATCACCGTGTCGTCCAGCCGGGAGCGGATCGGCACCACATTCACGAAGAAGCCGATCAGGTTTTCGAGATCGGGGTGGCTTCGCCCGGCGACGTCCGTCCCGATGACGACATCCCTTGCCTCCGTCTGCCGGTGCAGGAGCAGCAGGAAAGCGGACAGCAGCAGGGTGAAGGTGGACACCTCGCATCGCCGGGCAAGTCCGGTCAGGTAGCTGGCACGCATGGTGTCCAGCCTGAATTGCACGGCGCTTCCCAGATAGCGTGGCGATGAAGGACGCGGGTAATCGGGGAAGAAGACCGAGCGTTGCGGTGCGTCGTCCAGATACTGCCGCCAGAAACGGGCATTGGTCTCTTGTCCCTGCGCCAGGACGCGCTCATGCCATGCGGCGTAATCCGAGTACTGGATCGTCAAGGGAGGAAGCGCCGGTTCCCGGCGCGTGCGAAGCGCTGGATAGATGGTGCAGAATTCACGGGTGAAGACGCCCGACGACCAGCCGTCGAAGATGATGTGGTGGATCGCCACGATCAGTGTATGTTCCGCTTCGTTCAGACGCACGAGTGCGGCACGCACCAGCAGCCCGTCATCCAGATCGAAGGGTTCGCGGATGATTTCGGCCTGGATTTGCCGGAAGCAATGCTGCGCCGCTTCCGTGGGCATCATCTCAAGATCGAAGGGCTTGATCGGCAGCGTCGTCTGTCCCGATACCACGGCGACAGGGTCGCCCTGCTCGTCTTCGACGTAATTCGTCCGCAGGATTTCGTGGCGCGCCAAGATGCGATCCAGCGTACCTTGCAATACGCCGCGATCCAGCGCTCCGGCCAGCGAGAACACCACGGATTCGTTGTAGGCGGCGCGGGCTTCCGCGTTTCCAGCGGACAGGCGATCGAACACCCATACCCGCTGCTGGGTCGGCGCAGGTTTCAGAACATGACCTTCCAATCTTGGAACAGGGGCCAGCTCGACGCCAGCCACGTATGCCGTATCGGGCATGTTGGCGTCGCGCCGGATCAACCCGGCCAGTCCGCCGATCGTCAGGTTCCTGAAAAATTCGGATGGCTGGACGTGGCACTTCAGTTCTGTCCGCGCCTTTGCCAGGATTTGAACCGCGATGAGCGAATTGCCGCCCAGCTCGTACAGATTGTCATGCAGGCCGATCGGCGAGATGCCGAGTTGCTTTTCCCAGATACGCGCCAGCTTTTGTTCAAGCTCGCTTTCCGGGGCAAGATATTCCGTTTCAAGGACTGGCCGCGGCTGTACATTGGCCGCTTCATCGACGAGCATGGTTTCGAGGGCCTGCAACATGCCCTGGTCGAGCGCATCCAGCCGGGTCGCCAGATCGGTCGTGCACACGATGATCTGGGGCAGGTCGGCGCCATTCACGATTCTTGCGAAGGCTTGCGCGCCTTCCTGGGCATTCATGCCGATCTCGTCGGGCACCTGCATCCCGGCAGCCATGCCGATGTCGCGCCAGGCATCCCAATTCACGGAAAAGACCGGGAAGCGCACGGTACGCTGGCTGGCTTCCGCCACCGCGTCCAGATAGGCGTTCGCGGCGGCGTAGTCGCCCATGCCAAGCCCACCGGCAATGCTTGAGATCGAAGAGCAGAACAGGATGAAATCCAGAGGTTCGTCCCTGACGGCATTCATCAAGACCTGGGTTCCCCGTACCTTGGCGGAAAAAACGCGCTCCACGGTTTCCCGCGTCTTGCCCGACAACATGCCGCCAGCGTTGTCGCCCGCCGCGTGGACGATTCCATTGATCGCCCCAAACTGGCGATACGCGGTCTCCATGATTTCCTGGAAGCGGCGGGCATCCGTCACGTCCGCATGAAGCGTCAGGACATCCGCTCCCATCTCCTCCAGATCGAGAAGTTGCTGGAGACGGTATCGCAACGCGAAGG
>JAITEO010000359.1 GCA_031281985.1 Zoogloeaceae bacterium
TGGGGGAGAGGGAACGGCAAGCGGCGGCGCTGCGTTGGTTTCTTCCACTTTTAATTGCACCCTTCCGATCCCACTGGCATGCCCGTGCCTCCTCCGTCTCTGTCTTCCGAAATCCAGATCAGGCTTGCCATGCGGCCGGTTTGGCGGTCGCGCCGCCAGGAGAAGAAGCGGGCGGCGTCAAGAAAGGTGCAGAAATCGCCGCCGAAAATCCGCGTAACGCCAAGCGCATGCAGCCTTTGGCGCGCGAGGTGGTAGAGGTTGGCGTAGTATTTCTTTACCGTCCCCTCCTGCGCCGCATGTGGCGCGGCTTGCCGAAAGGCGGCGTCGGCGGCGGGATTCTGGGCGAGGAAAGCGGCGCGCACTTCCTCGCCGACGACAAATGCGTTCGGGCCGATGGCGGGGCCGAACCAAGCCAGTATCCGCTCCGGCGCAAGATGCATGGCCGCTACCGTATTTTCCAGCACTCCCGCCAGCAAGCCGCGCCATCCGGCATGCGCCGCAGCAACGACTTCGCCTTGGGTATCGCAGAACAGCACCGGCAGGCAATCCGCCGTCATGATGGCGCAGGCCAGTCCCGGCACGCGGCACACGGCGGCATCGGCATGCGGCGGCGCGTCCGCGAGGCGCAAGGTTTCCGACAGTTCGACCACCTGCGCGCCATGCGTCTGTTCCAGCCAGACGGGCGCGGCGGGCAGCAGGCATTGCAACAGGGCGCGGTTGCGGCGCACCGCTTCCGGCGCATCGCCCACATGCTCGCCCAGATTGAAGCTCGCATACGCCTGGATACTGACGCCGCCCGTGCGCGTGGTCTGCACGCTCCCCACCGTTTGCGGCGCAGGCCAGTCGGGATGGATGAATTGCGGCGCGACGCCAACCGGCGCGGCAGAAGCGGCCATCTTCGTCATGGCGAGACCTGCGCCGCCAGGGCTGCCAGCAGGTTCGTCATATCCTCCGGCGGCGGCGCTTCCCAGCGCATCTCCTCGCCGCTGGCCGGATGGCGCAGCGTCAGGCGCAGCGCGTGCAGCGCCTGACGGGAAAACGCGGGCAGCCCCGGCGGCGCGGCGCGGCCACGCCCATAGAGCGGATCGCCCAGGAGCGGATGCCCCAGATGCGCCATATGCACCCGAATCTGGTGGGTGCGCCCGGTTTCCAACTGGCAGGCAAGCAGGGTTGCGCCGCGATAACGGCGCACGACCTGATACCGCGTGATGGCGGGCTTGCCCGCGCTGGTCACCGCCATGCGGGTGCGCGCCTGGCGATGGCGGCCAATGGGCGCGTCGATGACGCCATCGCGCGTTATTTCGCCCAGCGCCACCGCCAGGTATTCGCGCCGGACGCTCCTTGCCTGCAACTGACGCACCAGCGAAGCCTGCGCCGTCAGGGTGCGGGCAACGGCCATCAGGCCGCTGGTTTCCTTGTCCAGCCGATGCACGATGCCGGAGCGCGGAATCGCGGCAAGCCTTGGGTCATGGTGCAGCAAGGCGTTCAACAGGGTGCCGTTGCGGTTGCCATTGCCGGGATGCACCACCAGCCCGGCGGGCTTGTTGAGGATGAAGAGTTCGGCATCGGCAAAGAGAATATCGAGGGCGATGTCTTCCGGCGCGTCGGCCAGACTTCGTTCTTCGGGTTCGGACGGAAAAAAGAGCGTCAGGATTTCGCCGCCGCGCATCTTTTTACGCGCATCCTGGGTCGTAATACCGTCGATTTGCGTCTGTCCGTCCTTGATCCACGCTTGCAGGCGGCTGCGCGAATACTGCGGCAGGAGCCGCGCCAACGTCTGATCCAGACGCTGACCCGCCGCTTCCGGCGGACAAGTCAGTATTTGGCGCGCGGGTGCCTTATAATCCTCAGGATTTTCTTTGGAATGTTCCATATGCGAAGTGTACCCGTTATCGTCCGGGGCGAACGACAAAGCCCTCCTTTTCTCCTCCGCCGCCTGCGCGTGCTCGTGTTTTCCGCCCTGCTGCCGCTCCTTGCCGCCTGCGGCCTCTTGCCCGCGGAAATCGACCAGACCGCCGACTGGTCTGCCGCCCGCCTGTACACGGAAGCCAAATCCGCCTTCGACGACAAGAACTGGGAAGAGGCGCTCAAGTATTACCAGAAGCTGGAATCCCGCTATCCCTACGGCCGCTACGCCCAACAGGCGCAGATGGAAGTCGCCTACGCCCACTGGAAGGACGGCGACGAGGCCGCCGCGCTGGCGGATTGCGAACGCTTCATCCGCCTGCATCCCAATCATCCCAGCGTCGACTACATGTATTACTTGAAGGGACTGATCACCTTCAACGGCGACCTGGGCTACATGGGCTATTTCAGTTCTCAGGATCAGAGCGAGCGCGACCCGAAATCGGCGCAGGAATCCTTTGACGCCTTGAAGGAACTGGTCACGCGCTTTCCAGAGAGCAAATACACGCCGGACGCGCAATCCCGCATGAATTACCTGGTCAATACGCTGGCCGCGCATGAAGTGCACGTCGCCCGCTATTACCTGAAACGCGGCGCGTACCTGGCCGCCGTCAATCGCAGCCAGTACGCCATCAAGACCTATCCCAACACGCCCGCCCTGGAAGAAGCCAACTACATTCTCGTGCTCGCCTATGACCGGCTGAACATGCCCGAACTGCGCGACGACGCCGAGCGCGTCATGCGCCTGAATTTTCCCGACAGCATCTACTACACGCAGGGGCTGGAACCCAAGAAAGCCTGGTGGGATCCCTTTTGAACACGCCGCAACCCGCCATCGGACGGATCTTCGAGGCGCTGGCCTTTGCCGCCGAAAAGCACCGCAACCAGCGGCGCGAGGACGCCGAGAAAACGCCCTACCTCAACCATCCGATCGCGCTGGCCAACGCGCTGGTCAATGAAGGCGGCGTGACGGACACCGAAACGCTGTGCGCCGCCCTGCTGCACGACACGCTCGAAGATACGGAAACGACAAAAGAGGAATTGCGCCAGCACTTTGGCGCGGCCATCGCCCATCTGGTATGGGAGGTTTCCGACGACAAGGGACTGCACTGGCGCGAGCGCAAACGCCGACAAGTCGAACGCGCGCCCCACATCTCGAAACCGGCGCAACAGATCAAACTGGCCGACAAACTCTGCAACCTGCGCGATCTCATCGCCTCGCCACCCCCCGCATGGCCACCCGAACGACAGCGCGAATACTGCGAATGGGCCAACGCGGTAGTAAACGCCATCCGCGCCGCCAACCCCGCACTGGCCGAACAGTTCGATCGCGTCTACGAAGACGTCAAAAAGTAAACATCTACTATAGGGAAGCGTCAAAAAGTAAGAACCCACTTTTTGCCGGGTCAGTCAGCAAAAAAGGGCAAGCGGAGCTTGCCCTTTTTTGGGTAAAGGCAAGGGAACCCACTACCCTCTGCGCGGGACGGCGGACAGGCACGCGCGGATTTTTCTCTTTCCTGACAAAAAAAAGGGGGAGGGTTGCGACGGCTCCACTTGCATTGGGCATTGGGATATTGCTCCGCCGCCGTAAACCCCTCCCCAGCCCTCCCCTTCTCAGGGGAGGGCGTTTGGCGGCGGTTTCGTCATCCGAAACGCCGAAGTAAATTGGAAGACCGTCCGGATTGCCCGCGACCATCGCGATGCCCGGATTGCGGTTTATCGGAGATCATGAGCAGGTTCTGATTCTTGCTCCTCGGCTTCCGGCTCCCCGGCTTCTGATTCCTGATCCCTGACCTCTGATCCCTGCTCCCCGACCTCTGATCCCTGCCGTTCGAGGAATTCCACGACATAGGTGTGCCGGTTTTCCCGTGCCCAGTCCAGGGCGCTCTTGCCGCGATCGGTTTGTCGGCGGATGTCGGCGTGGGCGGCGACGAGGCGTTGGACGATGGGAAGGTAGCCGCCGCGCGCGGCCATCATCAGGGCGGTGATGCCGTTTTCGCTGCTTGCGTTTACGTCCGCGCCGTGCTCAAGCAGGTAATCCACCATCTGCGCGTGGCCGCTGAAGGCGGCGTAGGCCAGCGGCGGCCAGCCTTCGCTGTTTATCTGCGCGCCCGCTTCCACCAAATGCCGCACCACGGGAAAATGGCCTTCCAGCGCGGCCAGCGACAGCGCGCAATCGCCGTACATGTTGCGCGCGTCCAGCTTGGCGCGTCCGGCGACGAGCAGTTTCACCAGTTCCAGATAGCCTTCGCGCGCGGCGATTATCAACAGGGTATTGCCCTCGATGTCGCTGGTATTGACATCCATGCCCCGGTTGAGCAATTCCACCACCTTGCCCCGGTCGCCCAGCTTGACGGCAATCATCATGTCGTCATAGACGGCGGACTGGACGGCAAGGGAAAAGAAAAACAAAAACGCCAGCAACGTGGCGCGAAACAGGGTTTTCATGCGCGCATGGCCTCGCGGGTCTGGGGAAACAGGGTGAAGAAATTCTCGCTGCTGGCGGCGGCGACTTCGGCAAATGTCATGTCGCGCAGGCGGGCGATGGCTTCGGCGACGAAACGAACGTAGGCGGGCTGGTTGACCTGGCCGCGATGCGGCATGGGCGCAAGATAGGGCGTGTCGGTCTCGATCAGGAAGCGATCGAGCGGCACGCGGCGGGCGACTTCCTGCACCGCGCGCGCGTTCTTGAAGGTGACGATGCCGGAAAAGGAAATATAAAAGCCGAGTTCCAGCGCCTGTTGCGCCACCGCCCAATCTTCGGAAAAGCAGTGCAGGATGCCGCCGACTTCGCGCGCGTTTTCCGCTCGCAGGATAGACAGGGTATCCTCCGACGCCTGGCGGGCATGGATGACCAGTGGTTTACCCTCCGAGCGCGCGGCGCGGATATGGGTGCGAAAGCGTTGCCGCTGCCATTCGGGACGATCCTTTTGCCAGTGATAATCCAGCCCCGTCTCGCCAATGGCGATCACCTTGGCGTGCGCCGCCAACGCCGTCAGGCGCGCTTCGTCCGGCTCTTCGACATCATCATATTCCGGGTGCACGCCCACGCTGGCAAAGAGATGCGTGTGTTCTTCCGCCAGCGCCAACACACGGGGAAAATCCGCCAGATTCACGCCGATGCACAGCGCGCCCCGGACGTCGTGCTGGCGCATGGCCTCCAGTGTCTGCGGCAGCGTATCCGCCAGTCCGGGGAAATCCAGGTGACAGTGCGAATCGATCAGCATCGGCGGCAACGCTCAAAGCGTGTGGCTGGGGCGGCTGGAACTCAGCGCCGTTCCCAGGATGGCTTCGATCTTGCGCTTGGCTTCCAGACCGCTTTCGTCCGAGTTGAAGTGGATGCCGATACCCTGGGGACGGTTGTTCTGCGCATCCACCGGCGTGGACCACACCACCTTGCCGACGATGGGCAGCTTGGCGGGATCGTCCATCAGCGAGAGCAGCACGAAGACCTCATCGCCCAGCGCGTAGGTGCGGGAAGTGGGGATGAAGATTCCGCCGTTCTTCAGCTTGGGGATATAGGCCATGTACAGGGCGGAGCGGGAATTGATATTGAGCGAAAGCACGGTGGGACGCGCGGTGGGCTTGGCGGACATAGGCTTTACTCTTCCTCCGGAAACAGGGCGCGGTAATCAAGAAAAAACTGTTCGAGAAAAAGCCGCAGGTTCAAGGGATGCGCGCTTTCACGGCGCAGTTGCGATAACTGGCGATAAAAACGCGCCAGGAAAACCGGCAGGCTTTTTTTCGCCAAGGTCATGATTTTAGCGCGTTCCGCGAGATAAAAGCGGATGGGAAGCTCCTGCGCCGCCAAATTGAGATCCACCAGCCACTTTTGCGCCCAATCCACGAACCAGGGCAAGGGGTTTTCTCCCTTGACCGCCTTCAGGCTCTTTTCCAGGCGCTCGGCGACCTGCAAGGCGTCCAGACGCCCGCCGCGTTGCAGCGCCTCGGTGAGCAGGGGCTGCCAGTCCGCGGTTTTCTGGGATAGTTGCAGGGCCAGAAGCGGCGCACCGCCCGCCAGCGCCAACCAGGTCGCGGCATCGCGCAATCCGGCTTCTGCCAGGAACGCTTCGCTTTCCTCCGGTGAAGGCAGGGACAGGCGCAGGCTCTGGCAGCGGCTGCGCAGGGTCGGCATGAGGCGCATGGGTTCGCTGGCAACGAGCAGGAACAAGGTGTCCGGCGGCGGCTCTTCCAGCATCTTCAGGAGCGCGTTCGCCGCCTCGCGGTTCATGCGCTCCGCCGGTTGAATCAGAATGACGCGCGATTTCTGCCGGTGCGTGCCCACACACAGGAATTCATCGAGTTCGCGAATCTGGTCGATGGTGATCTGCTGTTTTGCACGCGTGGATTTTTCCTTCTCGCCCTCGCCTTCGCCCGCACTGCCCGCGCTGCCGCCCTTGCCGGATTTCTTGTCTTCCGTCTCTTCCGCCTGCAAGGCGGCGGGTTGCAGCAGGCGAAAATCGGGATGGCTGCCCTGGAAAAACCAGTGGCAGGCCAGGCATTCGCCGCAGAATGCGCCTTCCGCCTGCGGCTTTTCGCAGAGCAGGCTGGCGGCAAAGGCCAGGGCCAGTTCGCTTTTACCCAGGCCGCGCTCCCCGGAAAACAGCAAGGCGTGCGGCAACCGCGCCCGCCATTCCTGCAAGCGCCGCCAGCTTCTTGCATGCAGCCTTTTGGCGTGCAACATTCTTATTTGCCGCTTTTTTTCGGGCGACAATTCTTCGGGCGACAATTTTTCGGCTTTCATGCCAATCCCGTAAAAATATGCACCAGCCTTGCCCGCACTTCCGCAAGGCTCAATTCGCCGTTCAACACGTGAAAGCGCTCCGGGTGTTTCCTCGCCTGTTCCAGATAGGCGTGGCGCACCCGGTCGTGAAACTGCGCGTCCTCCTGCTCGAAGCGATCCAGGGGACGCCCGGCCAGCACGATGCGTTGCCGCGCCACTTCGCAGGGCACGTCGAACAGCAGGGTCAAATCCGGCATGCAGGGCTGGCTCGCGCCTTCGCCGTGCACCCAGTTTTCCAGCGCCTGCAAACGCCGCCGATCCACGCCCTTGCCGCCGCCCTGATAGGCAAAACTGGCGTCCGAAAAGCGATCACACACCACCCACTCGCCGCGCGCCAGCGCGGGCGCAATCACCGCCGCCACATGTTCGCGGCGGACGGCGAACATCAACAGCGCCTCCGTTTCCGGGTGCATGGCCTCGGAAAGCAGGCTGGCGCGCAACTTTTCGCCCAGCGGCGTCCCTCCCGGCTCGCGCGTCAACAGCACCTCATGCCCGCGGGTGCGTAAAAAGTCGCCCAGCCAGCGGACGTGACTGCTCTTGCCCGCGCCATCGATGCCTTCCAGCGTGATGAATTTTCCGCGCGGCGTGGAGGATACGGAAGGGTCGGACGACATGGGAACTCCATTCGATCAGGGACGGGCGCGTTGGCGGCGGCGCTGGTAGCGATCCACGGCGGCGTTGTGTTCGGCGAGGGTTGCGGAGAAGTGGCTGCTGCCGTCGCCGCGCGCCACGAAATACAATGCCTTCGTCGGCGCCGGATGCAAGGCCGCCTTGAGGGAAGCCAGTCCCGGCATGGCAATGGGCGTCGGCGGCAGTCCCGCGCGCGTGTAGGTATTGTACGGCGTGTCCGCCTCCAGGTGTATCCGCCGCAGATTGCCGTCAAATGCCGTCCCCAGCCCATAGATGACGCTCGGATCGGTTTGCAGGCGCATGCCGATGCGCAGGCGATTGACGAATACGCCGGCAATCTCGCTCCGATCCGCCTCCACGCCGGTTTCCTTTTCCACGATGGAAGCCAGGATCAGGGCTTCGTAGGCGTTGCGATAGGGCAGGTTCGCCTCCCTTGCCTGCCACTCGCGTTGCAGGTGTTCCTGCATGGTGCGCGCGGCGCGGGCAAACAGCGCCAGGTCGTCCGAGAATTTGTCTACGCGGTAGGTGTCGGGAAAGAACCGTCCTTCCGGCGATTGTCCCGGCATGCCCAGGCGCTCCATCAATTCCGCGTCGGAGAGCGTGGCGGCGACCTGGGTCAGATCGGGGTGCGCGTGGATTCTTTGCCGCCATTCCCGGAAAGTCCAGCCCTCGATGAGGCGCACATCCACCTGCAACACCTTGCCGGAGGCCAGCAAATCCAGCAGATCCCGCGGTGTGCTGCCCGCCTCCAGCGCATAGACGCCCGTTCGCACCGCCCCCGCGCGCCCTGTGAGCCGCGCCGCCAATACCAGCAGATGCGGATTTACCGCCACGCCCTCCTGATCCAGCAAGCGCGCCACGCCGCGCAAGCCCATGCCGGACGGCACGCGAAACTCCACGTGCGCCACATCCGGCGCAAACGGCAAAGGCCGCAGAAACCAGAAAAAAAACGCCCCCGCCGCCAACACACCGGAAAGAAAAAACAAGGCGAGAAGGAAACGCAGAAGACGCATGCCAGTTCGTATGGTGGGCCCGCAGGGATTTGAACCCTGGACCAAAGGATTATGAGTCCTCTGCTCTGACCGCTGAGCTACAGGCCCGTTATAAAAAGCCGTGATTCTAGGGAGTATGCAAGATTGTGGCAATCGAAATCGCACGAAATCGCACGAACCCCCAGGGCGATTGCACTATCTTCCCCCCTGTTTTCTGGCACGTTTTATGCCGAGGTTTGTTTTTTTCTTCGAGGAGAAAGCTCATGTACCCATCCCCCGTGCCGTACTTTGACCAGATAGCCGAACCGCGTCGCCAGACGAAGAACAAGAAGCACCGCCTGTCGGACATCCTTGCCATCACGTTGTACGGAGTGCTGGTAGGTCTGGACGACTGGTGCAGCATCGCTGAATTTGGACGTGCGCAGGAAGCGTGGCTGCGGACATTCTTGCCGCTCGAGAACGGAATACCTTCCCACGACACCTTTGTGCGGGAGTTCTCGCTGATCTCGCCCAAGGAATTCGAGAAGGCTTTTTTTGCCTGGGCACAGGAGACCTTGAAGTGCTGGCGGGAACAGGGAAGGAGCGCCTGCATGAGCGGACAATCCGAGGAACTGCGTGAGCTGCAACTGGCGGTGGATGGCAAGACCAACCGTCGCTCTGGCGGCAAGGGGAAATCGGCGCTGCACCTGGTGCATGTCTG
>JAITEO010000299.1 GCA_031281985.1 Zoogloeaceae bacterium
GGCGGCATTTCCTGGCCGGTACAGTCCGGACACGGCTGCCTGGGCTGTTCCGAGGACGGTTTCTGGGACAAGGGGAGCTTCTATGACCGCGTCACCGGCATCCACCAGTTCGGCATCGAAGCCAACGCCGACGTCATCGGCGGCGCGATTGCCGCCGGCACCGGCGCGGCGATTGCCGCGCACGCCGCCCTCACCGCGCTGGATGGCCTGAGAAGGCGCGCGAGTAATCAGGAAGCCAAGGAAGAAGGGATCGAGGCATGAGCTACACGACGCAAGGATTCACCCTGGATAATTCCGGCCGCCGCGTGGTGGTCGATCCGGTCTGCCGCATCGAGGGACACATGCGGGTTGAAGTCAATCTGGATAAAAACAATGTCATTCAGAATGCCGTATCCACCGGCACCATGTGGCGTGGGCTGGAAGTCATCCTGAAGGGGCGCGATCCGCGTGACGCCTGGGCGTTTACCGAGCGCATCTGCGGCGTGTGCACCGGCACGCACGCGCTCACCTCCATCCGCGCCGTGGAAGACGCGCTTGCCATCCAGATTCCCGAAAACGCGCATCTGATCCGCAATCTCATGCAACTGAACCTGTACGTGCATGACCATCTGGTGCATTTCTACCATCTGCACGCGCTCGACTGGGTGGATGTGGTTTCCGCGCTGAAGGCCGACCCACAGAAGACTTCCGCGCTGGCGCAAAGCATTTCCGCCTGGCCGCTTTCCTCGCCCGGCTATTTCCGCGACGTGCAGAGCCGCCTGCAAAAATTCGTAGACAGCGGGCAACTGGGGCCGTTCTCGAATGCCTATTGGGGCAATCCCGCCTACAAGCTGCCGTCGGAAGCCAATCTGATGGCGGTCGCCCATTACCTGGAAGCCCTGGATTTCCAGAAGGAAATCGTCAAGATCCACGCCATCTTCGGCGGCAAGAATCCGCATCCCAACTGGCTGGTGGGCGGCGTGCCCTGCGCCATCAACCTGGAAGGCGCGGGCGCGGTCGGCGCGGTCAACATGGAACGCCTGAACCTGGTGCGGCGCGTCATCGACGAGGCGACGACCTTCATCGAGCAGGTGTACATCCCCGATCTGCTGGCCATCGCCTCCTTCTACAAGGACTGGCTATATGGCGGCGGCATCGCCGCGCAATCCCTGCTCGCCTATGGCGACATCCCGGATCGCGCCAATGACTATGGCGCGGACAATCTCCTCTTGCCGCGCGGAGCGATCATCGACGGCAAGCTGGAGGAAATCCATCCCGTCGACCTGAAGGACCCGGAGCAGATCCAGGAATTCGTCACCCATTCCTGGTACCAATACCCGGATGAAGAGAAGGGACTGCATCCCTTCGACGGCATCACCGAACCCAACTTCCTGCTGGGCGCGAACACCAAGGGGAGCAAGACGCGTGTAGAAGCCTTCGACGAGGCGGGCAAGTATTCGTGGATCAAGGCGCCGCGCTGGCGCGGACACGCGATGGAAGTCGGCTGCCTGGCGCGTATGACACTGGCTTACCTGCAACCGGCGCGTTATCCGATGATCCGGGAGACCATCGACGGCGTGCTGAAAAAACTCGATCTACCGCTTTCCGCGCTCTTTTCCACCCTGGGGCGCACCGCCGCGCGGGGCATAGAGACGCTCTACTGCGTGCAGTTGCAGCGGCAGATGTTCGAGCGGCTGATGACCAATCTCAAGGCGGGGGATCACAACACCGCCAACGTCGCCAAATGGGAGCCTGCCACCTGGCCTGCCGAGGCGCGGGGCGCGGGCTTTACCGAAGCGCCGCGCGGCGCGCTGGGGCATTGGATCAAAATCAGGAATGGCAAGATCGACAATTACCAGTGCGTCGTGCCCACCACCTGGAATGGCTCGCCGCGCGATCCCAAGGGACAAATCGGCGCGTTCGAGGCGAGCCTCTTGAATACGCCGCTCGCCAAGGCCGACGAACCGCTGGAAATCCTGCGCACCCTGCATTCCTTCGACCCCTGTCTGGCGTGCTCCACCCATGTGCTGAGTCCCCAGGGCCAGGAAATGGCCAGGGTCAGGGTACGCTGAAGGTCAAGGAGTCTGCCATGCTCTCCCAAAACGACATCCAGGAAGCCAGGGCGCGCGGCAACCTGGCCTATTCCATCTACGTGTACGAAGCGCCGCTGCGCCTGTGGCACTGGGCGAACAGCATCCTCATGCTGGTGCTCGCCGTCAGCGGCTACCTGATCGGCTCGCCGCCGCCCACGCTCACCGGGGAAGCCGCCGATCACTATGTCATGGGCAATATCCGTTTCATCCACTTCGTCGCCGGTTATCTGTTTGCCATTGGTCTGGCCGCGCGCGTGTATTGGGCGTTTGCCGGCAATGTCTATGCGCGGCAGATTTTTTTGCCGCCGGTTCTCGACAAAGCCTGGTGGAAGGAAGTGCTCTTCGAGTTGCGCTGGTATCTCTTTTTGGAGACCACGCCGAAAAAATACCTGGGGCACAACCCGATGGCGCTCCTGATGATGTTTTTCTTTTTCACCGTGCTCGCCTTCGGCATGCTCCTCACCGGCTTTGGCCTCTATGCCGAAGGCGCGGACGATGGCGCGATGAACGTCCTGTTCGGCTGGGTGGCGCCGCTTCTGGGCGGCTCGCAACAGACGCACAGTTGGCATCGCCTGGGCATGTGGATCATGATGAGCTTCGCGGCGCTCCACGTCTATGCCGCCATCCGCGAGGAGGTGCTCTCCAAGCATTCGCTGATCTCCACCATGATCTCCGGCTGGCGGATGTTCAAGGATTGACGCGACAGAGAAGCGCGCAGGAAACCCGCCATGCACAAGCCGCCTTCGTCCGCCCTGACCGTTCCCGGTATTTTGTCGCTCGTTTTTTGCCTGTTCTTCGCCGCTTCCCTTCTGGCGCAGGATTGCGCGGATTGCGCGCCGGAGGATGATACCGGGAACCCTTTTCTGGCCGAAGCCAAAAAGGGCGATCCATTGTCCATGACCCGAACCGCCTTGCTTTTTTTCCGCGAAGGAAACGGGGCCGAGGGAGAATCCTGGCTGCAAAAGGCGGGGGACGCGGGCGAACCGGGCGCGCTGAAAATCCTTGCCGATGGCTATGCCCATGGTTTTACCGGGCATCCAAAAGACCAAAAACGCGCTCTTGACCTCTATCGTCAGGCGCTGGCGGCGACGACAAGCGCGCAGGCGGAAGATTCCGGGCGCTATCCGCCAAGATACCTGCGGGCGTTAAAACTCTGGCTGAACGGCGTCTTGGGCGAGGCGGCCGCAAGCGGCGAGGAAGGCGCGCGGGATGTGCGGGAAGCCGCGCGTTTCTTTGCCGAGGGCGAACGGTATGCGCAACTTGCCGGATTGCTCATTCAATATCCCGAAGTGGACTTTTCCCTGGATTCCCTTTCCCCGGAATCCTTGCGCATTCTGACCATCGAACTGGAATCCCTGGCGTATGGCGAAAAAGAAAAAAATAGCATTGCCGCATTGCGCGTTCTGATGAAACTGTATGAGGAGGACAGCACGGGCGTTCATCTTGCCGCGCGGCAAGGGGAAAGATGGGAAAGCGCATTGCTCTATGCCCGGCTCGCGGAAGATGCCGCCGCCACGGCGCGTCTGACGAAAAAACTGCAAATGGAAAAACCGGCAAAATCCGCCAGACCCCGTGCAGCGAGCGGACGTTATGTCGATGAGCATGGCATGCTCATCTTGCTCGATAACGGCCTGTTTTATCATGCTTTCGCTGCCTCTGTTCCGGTGTCATGGGAGGGCACATGGACGGAGGGCAAAGGCCAGGTTTGTCTCACGCCGTATCTTGGCGAATTTGTCCTGCTTGGCCGGTTTGATGCAGAAAAGGCGCTGGAGGCAGAATGGCGGATGACCGACGCGATCCGTCTGAAAGTGGATAAGGACAGTAGTGCGTATTTGACGGAAGATTATCTGGCAAAAGCCGCCCTTTCCTGGAGCGCTGGCGCGGCGGGCAAATTGCCGGACGCCGCCAGCTTCGTCCGTCTCGCAAGACTGGATTACGACTCCATGCGCATGGACAAGGATATGTCGGCCTTGTTGACCGCGCTGCCCGTTGGGAACAACAGGATGCGCGTCTATCGCCATGCGCTCGATCCCCGTTACAATGACTATATGTTGTGGATAGATAATCCCTTCTCCCTCGTCCTTGCCAGCAGCGTCCTTACCAGCGGCGAAGAAGAGGTGCTGATGCACTTCCCGGCATTTCAAGTCAAAGGAAAAGCAAGGCAAAAAAAACAGGATATGTCCATATCCTTTTGCGGCGTCATGGAGGGC
>JAITEO010000067.1 GCA_031281985.1 Zoogloeaceae bacterium
TGCGGAGGGGGGTGTGGCCGAAGGCCGGGAGGGGACGGCAAACGGTGGCGCTTCGTTTGTTTCCTCCACTTTGGATCGCACCCAGGGTATGGCAAACATTCGCGCGTTGCCTGGAAAGGCATTACCATGACCTCCCCTGCTTTTGCTTGCACACAGAAGCGCAATTTCTCATTCATTCTCCCGCCATGTCCATTTCATCGCCGCCCACGTTGATTCTCGCCTCCACCTCGCCCTTTCGCCGCGAGCTTCTTGCCCGTCTGGGACTGCCCTTTCAGGTGCATGCCCCGAACTGCGACGAAACGCCGCGCCCCGAAGAAGCGCCGCAGGACTTGGCCTTGCGCCTCTCAGAAGCCAAGGCGCGCGCCGTCCTTGCCGCCGACCCCCGGCAATTTGCCGGCGCGCTGATTATCGGCAGCGATCAGGTCGCCGTCTGCGCGGGCAAACGCTACGGCAAACCCGGCAGCCACGCCGCCGCCGTTGCCCAGTTGCGCGAACTCTCCGGCAAGTGCATCCATTTTTTCACCGGCCTGTGCCTCCTGGATACGCGGACAAGAAACACGGAACAAAAGACGGAAGGGACTGCCCATCTGGCAAGCGTGACCACGCGCGTTCGCTTTCGCTCCCTTTCGGAGGACGAAATCGAACGCTATCTCACCCGCGAACCCGCCGCCTGCCACTGCGCCGGTTCCGCCAAATCCGAAGGGCTGGGCATCGCGCTGATCGCCAAGATGGAAGGCGACGACCCCAACGCCCTCATCGGCCTGCCACTCATCGCGCTTTGCGATCTCTTGCGCGCGGCGGGTGTCACGGTACTGTAAGTGGACGTCAAAAAGTAAAACCCCACTCTTTGCCGGGTTGATTTGGGTTTGCACCCTGCAAGGGTTTGCGGCCTGCGGCCTCATCCTCCCCCCTGACAAGGGGGGATTGAGGGGGGTTTGCAGCGGTTGGTGTTGCATCAGACCTTGGTTCCTGTTTCGCCGCCGCGTAAACCCACCCCAGCCCACCCCCAGTTGTTAAGGGGCGGGAGTGCGCCCTGCAAAGGGAGTTTGGCCGCGCTTCGTCTGAGTCTGCATTGCACCTCTGGTTTTGCGTTGCCTTTTCCCCCAAAAGAAGGCAGGCTTTGTCCGTCCTTTTTTTGCTGGCGGAACCGGCAAGAAACAGAGGGGATTTTTTGATGACGCCCAAGGAGGCAAAATGCGCGATACCGGCGCTCTGTACCTGCTTCCCGTCCCGCTGACCATGACGCCGGACGCGGCAGCCCTGCATGCCGCCCTGCCCGCCCCGGCGCTGGCGAAGGCGCGAGAATTGCGGCATTTCGTGGTCGAACAGGCGAAAACCGCGCGCGCGGTGTTGAAACACCTGCAGATGGCCGTTCCTCTGCGGGAACTCTCGCTTGCCGAACTCAACGAACACACGCCCAAAGACACGCTGCCCAGCCTGCTCGATCCGCTGTTGCGCGGGCATGATCTGGGGCTGATGTCGGAGGCCGGCTGTCCGGCCGTTGCCGACCCCGGCGCGCAACTGGTGGCGCTGGCGCAGGAAAGAGGCATCCGCGTCATTCCCCTGATCGGCCCCTCTTCCCTCCTCCTCGCCCTGATGGCCTCTGGACTCACCGGCCAGCGATTCGCCTTTCATGGCTACCTGCCCGTCCAGGCGGAAGAACGCCAGCGCGCCATCCACGAGCTGGAAAAGGAATCCAGCAGCCGCCAGCAAACACAACTCTTCATCGAAACGCCCTACCGCAACCGGACGCTCTTTGCCGCCCTGCTGCAACACGCCCGCCCCGACACCCAACTCTGCCTCGCCGCCGACCTCACCTTGCCCGGCGAATCCATCCGCACCCACCGCATCCGCGACTGGCAAAGACTGCCCGCCCCCGACTGCGACCGACGTCCTGCCGTCTTTCTCATGCTCGCAAGCAGCACTTGCGCAGGGCGTTCCCGATGATGGCAATAAACCCTTCGGCGCGCCTTCACGCGCCGGTTGCTTCAAGCGCCAGTTCGACCCAATACCGTATCCCCAGGGGCAGGGCGGCATCGTTGAAGTCGTAGCGGGAATCGTGCAGCGCGCAGCGGACATCTTCCGGAGAATCGAAATCCGGCGCGGAGCCGCTGCCCAGCCAGACATAGCAGCCGGGCATCTCCTGCAACAGATAGGAAAAATCTTCCGCCGTCATCGAGGGCGGCAGATCGGTAAAGACCTTCTCCACGCCCAGCGCCCTTTGCGCGGCGCGCAGACAGATTTCGGCCTCGTCTGCCGTGTTGCGGGTGGGCGGATAGAGCCGGGTAAAGCAAGGTTCGATGCGCGCGCCAAAACTTGCCGCAATCCCCGCGCACAGGCGCGTAACGGCGGATTCCACCTGCGCCTGCACCCTCGGCTCGAAGCTGCGGATCGTGCCGCGCAGCAACACTTCGTCCGGAAGCACATTCCAGGCCGAACCGGCATGGAACTGGGTAATGCTGAGCACGGCGGCATCCAGCGGCGACAGATTGCGCGCGCACACGGTTTGCAGGGCGGCAACCAGATGACTGGCGGCGACGATGCTATCCACGCCTTGCTGCGGCAAGGCCGCGTGCCCGCCCTGCCCCCGCACCCGGATTTCCAGCCTGCACGTGCTCGCCATCACCGGGCCGCGATGTATCGCCATCGTCCCCACCGGCAGATCCGGCCAGTTGTGCAGGCCATAGACGGCTTTTACGGGAAACGCCCGGAACAGTCCGTCCGCCAGCATGACCGCCGCGCCGCCCTCGGCTTCCTCGGCGGGCTGGAAGACGAAGGCGATGCTGCCGGAAAAATCGGGATGTTCGGCCAGATGCCGCGCCGCGCCCAGGAGCATGACGACATGTCCGTCATGCCCGCAGGCGTGCATCCTGCCCGCATGCACGGAACGGTGCGCGAAGCCGTTGCGTTCTTCCAGGGGCAGGGCGTCCATATCGGCGCGCAGGGCAATCATGCGCTCGCTTTCGCCCTTCCTGCCATGCAACACGCCCACCACGCCGGTTTTCGCCAGGCCGCGCCGTACTTCCAGTCCATAGCGCGTCAATTCGCGCGCCACGATATCGGCCGTGCGCGTCTCCTGAAACGCCAGTTCCGGATGCGCGTGCAGATCACGGCGCAAGGCGGCCAGTTCCGCCAGCATGCGCTCATCCAGCATCTTGCGCTCCCGGCTCCGGCAGCGCCCTGCTGCGAATGCGGTAGGTCAGTTTTGCCGCCTCGGGAACCGCCTGCGTTTCCCCTGTGCCAACGCACGGCGCGATAAAAAAGGGCAAGGCGGGCGCGTCCGGCAGGCTGGGGGATTCGGCGTGGTTGTAGGCCAGCCAGTTCATTTCCCAGACGCCGAACAGGATGCGGCGCAGGGCGCGGTCTTTTTCGGGCGCGGGGTTTTCCAGATGGAGGACGCGGCACAGGTCGCCGGGATCGGCGGGAATCCAGGCATAGCCCGGCACATAGAATTCGGCGCGGCAATGCGCGGCAGAAGTCACCTCTTCGCCTTCCACGCCCAGGCAGTCCGCCAGGCGCGACGCGCCGATGCGCTGCCCGAACACCCGCCGCGCCGGAATGCCGATGGCGCGGCAAAGCGCGACGAAGAGGCCATTGATGTCGGCGGAACGCCCGCCATAGCGTTGCGCCTCGATCTGCGCGCGCACATCGCCAACGCCGCCAGGCGGCAGCGATGGATCATAGACGCTTTTGTCCGCCACCCAGAGAAACAGGGCGCGCGCCTGCGCCAGCGGGTCGATGACGCGCCCGACGATTTGCAGCGCCAACGCATGCGCCGCGCCCGCATTGGGCAGTTGCGCGGTCTCCTGCAAGCTCTGGTGCAGGATGTCGTCGCGTTCGGGCGCTTGGGTGCGCCGGGAAACATCGAAGGCGCGATCCGCGGTTTGCAGCGTGGCGGCAATTTCCAGATGCGGCGCAACGCCCGCAGGCCAGTCGCCAACAAAGGCTTCCAGTTCGCCGTCGGGCAGACGATGCAGCCCGCAGTGGGAAAAATTGCCCTGCCAGCGCAGTTCGGGATTGCGCTGATAGAGCGACTCCTGCTTGGGCAAAGGCAGCCAGAGGCGCAGCGGCGCGGAAAGGACGGGCATTTGCGCGGTAAAGGTCAAGGCGAAGGAATGCCAGTCGTTCGGCAGCGCGGGCGCTTTGACGGGAGGCAGATAGGTTGCCGAGGAACCCTTGGGCGCGGCAACCAGCACGGAGTTGCGCGCCGAAGTCTGTACGCCCGCCGCCGCCTGGGGCGCAGCCTTCCTGGCTTTTTTCGCCGCCGACTTCTTCTTGGCCTTTTCCGCCGCAAAAGCAGTCGGCATCGCCAACGCCAACGCCGTCGCCGCCAGAAAGGCACGACGACGCGCTTGCTTCTTTTCACTGATCACACCCATCCCGCAAACATTCCTTTCTTTCCCGTTTCACCAAAAGCCCTGCGCCACGCCCCCGCATACTAGAGCCTGCGGCGCAAAGCGGCAACCCGGTTGTAAGGAATGGGGTGCAAAATGGACGACCTGACGGCCGAAAATCTGTGTCTGTCCCAAACGTTCCCCTTCGTACATACCATTCCGGTATATACTGGCGCTATGCACGTGATCGCGAAACCCGTCCTGGTCGAATTCTGGACGAAACACCCGGATGCCGAGCGTCCGCTTGAGGCTTGGTATCATGCCATGCAAACAGAAATCTTCACGGATTTCATTGATCTGCGCGCGACGTTCGCCAGTGCCGACTGCGTAGACGGTCTGACGATGTTCAACATTGCGGGCAACAAGTACCGATTGATCGCCTCAATCCACTACAACCGGCACAAGGTCTATATCCGCGACATCCTTGCGCACGAAGCCTATGGTCGCGGCAAATGGAAGCAGAAAAGGAAACCCGAATGACGCAGCACACGTACAAGGCGCCCGAACCGCAAGCGATTCTGCGGGCATGGATGCCCTTCAAGGAAGCCATCGGCGTCACCTCGGTGCATACCTCGGAAGATTACGCCCAGGCGCGAGCGACCATCGAGGTTCTGCTGGACGAAATCGGAGATGACGAACATCACCCGCTCGCCGATGTACTCGACTATCTGGCGGATCAGGTTGCTGCCTATGAAGAAGAGCATTTCCAGATTCCCGAAGCTACGCCGAAGGAAATGCTGCGCTTCCTGATGGATCAACACGACTTGAAACAGGAAGACCTGTCCGACTGCGCGCCGCAGGGCCGTATTTCGGACATCCTGGGGG
>JAITEO010000074.1 GCA_031281985.1 Zoogloeaceae bacterium
CCTCTCCCCCAAAGGATTGGGGGAGAGGGGACGGCAAGCGGCGGTGCTGCGTTTGTTTCCTCCGCTTTTAATTGCACCCTGGGTACAGAGCGTACGCCGTTACGATCGTGCGGATGGGCAGTAGTGGGTTTTCCCTTGCCTTTACTCCAAAAAAGGGCAAGCTCTGCTTGCCCTTTTTTGCTGACTGAACCGGCAAAAAGTAGGTTTTCACTTTTTGCCGCCTTTTGCAAATTACTGGGGCGGCAAGAGCGGATAATAGTAGAATAAACAAGGTTTTTTGCGTCCGGGCTGTGGAATTTTGCGAGGACGCAATGATTTTGCAGGCGCTTGCCTGTTTACTTCATCTTGCAACGGCATATTGACGACTTGTAACCTTCATGGCGGCAAATCCAGAAATCACGGCGGATGTGGCGGAGACGGCCGGTGCTGCGGCCAGTTCACCGGGTAGTACGGACGTCCTTGCGCGCCTGCGCGAATCCCTTGGCCGTCTGAACAGCCAGCAGAAACTCATGCTGGCGGTTGCGGTCGCCGCCATCGTCGCCATTTTGGTGGGCACCTATCTGTGGGCGCGGCAACCGGACTATCGGGTGTTGTTCGCCAATTTTTCCGAAAAGGATGGCGGCGCAATCATCGCCGCGTTGGATCAGGCCGGCGTGCCCTATCGCTATTCCGAAAACGGCGCGGCGATTCTGGTGCCCGCCGCGCAGGTGCATGACGCGCGTCTGCGTCTGGCGAGTCAGGGGTTGCCGCGCGGCGGCTCGATTGGTTTCGAGTTGATGGAAAACCAGAAATTCGGCGCCAGCCAGTTTGCCGAGCAGGTCAATTATCAGCGCGCCTTGGAGGGCGAACTGGAACGCACCATAGAATCCATTTCCGTCGTGCAGTCGGCGCGGGTGCATCTGGCGATCCCCAAGCCCAGCGTCTTCGTGCGCGAGGAACAAAAGCCCACGGCTTCCGTGCTGCTGCATCTTTTCCCCGGCAGGACGCTCGATGCCGCGCAGGTGGCGGGCATCAGCCATCTGATCGCTTCCAGCGTGCCGCAATTGCCGCTCACCAATGTCAATATCGTCGATCAGAACGGCAATTTGATCTCGCAGTTGAAAGACAAATTCACCGAGGCGGGGCTGGATTCCAACCAGCTCAAATACGTGCGCGAAGTGGAAAGCAGCATCATCGAGCGCATCCAGAATATCCTCACGCCGGTATTGGGAGAAGGCAATTATCGCGCCCAGGTGGCCGCCGACCTGGATTTTTCGCATGTCGAGCAGACGGCGGAAACCTTCGATCCCAACCCCGATCGGGCAACGTCCAGCATTCGCAGCCAACAGGTGTCGGAATCCGCCAATCTCAACCAGCCGCCGCCTGGCGGAATTCCGGGCGCGCTCACCAACCAGCCGCCCGTGCCCGCCATCGCGCCGCTTTCCCAACCGGCGGTAACGCCGCCCGCGGGCGAGGCGGGCGGACCGGCCACGCCGCGAACGCCCAATCCGCGCGATCCCAATCGCGGACAGGTGGACGCGGCGGGCGTGTATGCGCCGCTGGACCCCGTGTCGCCGCCCTTGGCGACGCAAAAGAACACGACCACCAATTACGAGATAAATAAGACCATCCGCTACACGCGCCAGTCGGCGGGCGCGGTGCGGCGCTTGACGGCGGCGGTGGTGGTCAACTACCGCATGATCAAGGACCGGAGCGGCGCGGAAAAGCCGGGGCCGCTGCCGGAAGAAGAAATCGAAAAGATCCGCAACCTGACGCGCGAGGCGATGGGGTATAACGAGGCGCGCGGCGACTCGTTGTCGATTGCCAATGTCTCCTTCACGGAGGAGGCGCAGGCGGAAGGCGGCGGCATTCCCTTGTGGAAAGACCCGGAAACCGTCGCGCGCGGCCTGGAAATCCTGAAATACCTGGTCATCGCGGGCATCCTGTTCGCCATCTACTTCGTCATGCTGCGTCCGGTGTTGCGCGCCATGCGCGCGCCCAAGGACAAGGAAGCGGCGGGCGGCGCGCGCGGCGAAGGGGGAAGCGGCAGCGCCGGGTTCCGGGTGGATGGCGGCGAGGGCGCGTCGGAAGAGATCAACAGCTTTGCCGCCAAGGTCGACAAGGCCAAGGAGCTTGCCCAGGGCGATCCGAAGGTGGTCGCCAACATGATCAAGGATTGGATGGGGTTGAATTGAGCAAGTCCCGATTGGTACACACGCTTTTTCAGGAGAACGGACATGGCGGCGGATGAAGGTCTGGAAAAAAGCGCCATCCTGCTGGTGACGCTGGGAGAGAATCATGCCGCCGAAGTGTTGAAGCTTCTGGGGCCGCGCGAGGTACAAAAGCTGGGGCACGCCATGGCCAGCCTGAAAACCGTGCCGCGCGCCAAGGTGGAAAACGTGGTGGATGAATTCCTCACCACCACGGCGGAACAATCCGCCCTGCACGTGGATACCGACAACTACATCCGCACCGTGCTCAACAAGGCGCTGGGCGACGACAAGGCCGCCAATCTCATTTCCCGCATCTTGCACGGCGGCGAAACCAGCGGCATCGAGGGACTGAAATGGATGGACGCCAGCACCGTGGCCGATCTCATCAAGAACGAGCATCCGCAGATCATCGCCACCATTCTCGTGCATCTGGAACACGATCATGCCAGCGAAATCCTCGGCCTGTTCTCCGAGCGCCTGCGTAACGACGTGGTGCTGCGTATCGCCACCCTGGAAGGCATACAGCCGCAAGCCCTGAAGGAACTGAACGAGGTCATGCTGCAACTCCTTTCCGGTTCCGCCAACATCAAGAAGACGGCGATGGGCGGCGTGCGCACCGTGGCGGAAATCCTGAATTTCAGCGGCACGGCGGAAGAAACCTCGGTCATCGAGGCCATCAAGGAATACGACCCCGACCTGGCGCAGCGCATCCTGGATGAAATGTTCGTCTTTGAAAACCTGCTGGATCTCGACGATCGTTCCGTGCAGATGCTGCTGCGAGAAATCCAGTCGGATGCCCTGGTGATGGCCTTGAAGGGCGCTTCCGAGGAATTGCGGGAAAAAATCTTCAAGAACATGTCGCAACGCGCTGCCGAGATGTTGCGCGAAGACCTGGAATCCAAGGGGCCGGTACGGCTTTCCGAAGTGGAAGCCGAGCAGAAGGAAATCCTCAAGGTGGTGCGCCGGCTGGCCGACGAAGGACAGATCGTCCTGGGCGGCGCGGGCGGCGAACAGATGATCTGACAGGGAGCGGCGCGTGGCGGACTACATTCCCAAGGAGGCGCTTCCCGCCTATACCCGCTGGCAAGCGGACGATTTTGGCGCGCCTCCCGCCCCGCAAACGGATGCCGTCCAGACCGCGCCAGCGGCAAAAAAGAGTGAAGCGGCAGCGGAAGACGCAACGTCGGTGCGCGTGCAATCCGGCGTCGCCTTCAATTTGCCCACCGCCGAGGACATCGAGCGCATGCACGAAGAAGCCCGGCAGAGCGGCTATCAGGCAGGTTATGATGAGGGATTGAAAGCGGGCAGCGAAGAAGGAAGGCAGAGCGGGCTGGCGACCGCGCAGGTCTATGCCACGAATCTGCAGAACCTGTGCCGGGGCGTGGAGGAAGCGGTGCAGGCGCTGGATCAGGAGATGGCCGAGTCCGTGCTGGCCTGCGCGCTGGAAATTGCCGGGCAGCTTGCCCGCAGCGCCCTGCGCGTCCGTCCCGAGCTTTTGCTGCCGGTCGTCCGCGAGGCGCTTGCCGCCTTGCCGTTGCGGCACGGGCCGGTCACGCTGCTGGTTGCGCCGGCAGAAATCGCCTTGGCGCGCGAACATCTGGAAAGTCAATTCGCCCAGTCCGGCTGGATCCTCCAGGAAGACCCGGAACTCACGCCCGGCGGTTGCCGTCTGCGCGCGAGCGGCAGCGAGATCGACGCCACGCTGGAAACCCGCTGGCGGCGGGTGCTGGAAGCCATCGGCGTGACGCCGGAATGGCTGGCGCAGCAGCCATGAACACGTCTTCGGAGGTGGCGGAAAAAGCGGAAGACCCGCAAGATGAGGTCGCGAAATCCATCGCCCACGCCCGCCTGCAACGCTGGCGTTCCCTGGCGGCGCAGGCGGGAGAGGCCGCGCGCTACACCGACCCCTTCCTGGTCAGCGGCCATCTGACGCGTATAAATGGTCTGGTCGTGGAAGCCTCCGGGCTGAAACTGCCGCTGGGCAGCACCTGCCGGATCTATCCCAGCCTGGGCACGCCGGTGGAAGCGGAAGTGGTGGGGTTTGCGGGCGAAAAGCTGTTTCTCATGCCTTCGGATGATGTCTATGGCTTGTCTCCCGGCGCGCGCGTCATGGTGGTGGAGCCGCCGCTGGCGCATCCGCGCGTGGGCGTTTCCCCCAAGCGCCGCCGCACCAGTGATCGCGCCCGCCAGGTTCCGGTGGGCGAATCCCTGCTGGGGCGAGTGCTGGATGGCGTCGGACGTCCGCTGGATAACCGGGGCGCGCTGTACCCGGAGGCGCAGCGTTCCCTGCAAAGCCGTCCCTACAATCCGATGGGGCGCGCGCCGATTGAACACGTGCTGGATGTCGGCGTGCGCGCCATCAACGGCCTGCTGACCATAGGGCGCGGGCAGCGCATGGGGCTGTTCGCCGGTTCCGGCATCGGCAAATCCATGTTGCTGGGGATGATGGCGCGCTACACCACGGCGGAGGTGATCGTGGTCGGGCTGATTGGCGAGCGCGGACGCGAAGTGAAGGAATTCATCGACCAGATACTCGGCGAACCCGGCATGGCGCGCGCCGTGGTGGTTGCCACGCCCGCCGACACCGGCCCCTTGATGCGCCTGCAGGGCGCAGCCTATGCCACCACGCTGGCGGAATACTTCCGGGATCAGGGACGGCATGTGTTGCTCATCATGGATTCGCTCACCCGTTTTGCCATGGCGCAACGGGAAATCGCGCTGGCCATCGGCGAGCCGCCCGCCACGCGCGGCTATCCGCCTTCGGTATTCGCGCGCATGCCGCAACTGGTGGAACGCGCGGGCAACGGCGCTCCGGGCGGCGGCTCGATCACGGCGTTCTATACGGTGCTGGCGGAAGGCGATGACCAGCAGGATCCGATTGCCGACGCGGCGCGCGCCATCCTCGACGGGCATATCGTGCTGACCCGCGCCCTGGGCGACGCCGGGCATTATCCGGCCATCGACATCGAACAGTCGATCAGCCGGGCGATGGTCAATCTGATTACGCCGGAACACCTGAATCTGGCGCGCCGTTTCAAGCTATTGTTCTCTCGCTACCAGCGCGCCCGCGATCTGATTGCCGTCGGCGCGTATGTGGCGGGTTCCGACCCGGTGCTGGACGAGGCCATTCGCCTGTATCCGGCCATGGAAAAGTACCTGCAACAGGATTTCGGCGAAAGCGCCCTGTTCGCCGCCAGCAAATCCGGACTGGAAAGCCTGTTTCCCGGCGCTTGAGGCGCGTCGTTTTTTCCGTGTCGCCGGGGAGGCCACTTTTCTAAAGTAAAATCTTCCCGCGCCGTAAAGGAAGGCAAGCAGGCGGAATTTTGGAAGAATCCGACCTGGGATTTGCAATGAATTTTTTAAAAGGAGAAACAAAATGGCCGCCATCATCAACACCAACATCCCCTCGCTGAACGCGCAGCGCAATCTCACCACGTCGCAGGGGTCACTGAACCA
>JAITEO010000155.1 GCA_031281985.1 Zoogloeaceae bacterium
CCCTTGCAGGGTGCAAGCCCTCTCCCGCCCTGACGGGCACCCTCTCCCCCAAAGGATTGGGGGAGAGGGGACGGCAAGCGGCGGCGCCTCGTTGGTTTCCTCCACTTTGGATTGCACCCGGGGCGCGCTGCGCGCGCCCGTTGGCCGTCACGCGGCGGGATGGTTTGCGGGCGCAGAGAGTGCGCCCCTGCAAGACCCCCAAGACCGCGCTGGTTTTGCGTTGCCTTTACCCAAAAATGGGCAGGCTTTGCCTGCCCTTTTTTGCTGACTGACCCGGCAAAAAGTGGATTTTTACTTTTTGCCGTACACCGCCGACCGGATGCGGTAGAGCGCCACTTCCGCGTTCAGGTTCGGGTCCTGCGTGATCAGTTGGCCTTCGGCGAAACTCATGCGCTCGAGAATCTCGATCCGTTCGTCGGCGCACAGATGCTCGAAATCGGCAATGGTGAAGAAGCGCACATTGGGCGAATCGAACCACTGATACGGCAAATGGCGGGAAACCGGCATGTGTCCGGCGGCAATGGCCTCGCGGTGCGGCCTGTAGGCGAAGTTGGGAAAGGAAACCACGGCCTCGCGCCCCACGCGCAGCATTTCCCGCAGGATGGGCACGGTGTGGCGCACGGTCTGTAGCGACAACGACATGATGACGTGATCGAAGGAATGATCGGCAAAGCCGGAAAGCCCACGCTCCAGGTTGAATTGCAGCACATTGACGCCGTTTTGGATGCAGGCGGTAACGTTTTCCGGGTCGAGTTCCACGCCATAGCCGTGTATCTGCCGGGTATCCATCAGCAGGCGAAGGAGCGCGCCGTCGCCGCAGCCCAAGTCCAGCACCCGTTCGCCAGGAGCGATCCAGCGGGCGATGTGCGCGAAATCAAAGCGTCCGCGCATCCGCGTCAGCGCGCTGCTCATAGGGTGATCCCCCGCAGGTAGGCGGCCAGCGTCGCGTGATAATGCGGCGTGGCCAGCAAGAAGGAATCGTGTCCGGCGTCGCAGTCGATTTCCGCGTAGCTCACGTTCAGGCCGTTATGCAAAAGCGCATAGACGATCTCGCGGCTCCTCTCCGGCGCGAAGCGCCAGTCGGTGGTGAAGGAAGCGACAAAGAAATCCGCCCTGGCGCGCGCCAGCGCTGCGCGCAGGTCGCCCGCGTAATCGAAGGCCGGATCGAAATAATCCAGCGCCTTGGTCGCCAGGAGATAGGTGTTGGCATCGAAGATTTCCGCGAATTTGTCGCCCTGGTGCCGCAGGTAGGATTCGATTTCGAATTCCACCTCATAGCTGAAACGATGCGCGCCATGCCGCATGCGGCGGCCAAACTTTTCCGCCAACTGGTCGTCGGAAAGATAGGTGATGTGCCCGACCATGCGCGCCAGCCGCAGACCATTGCGCGGCTTGACCGGCTGTTTTGCCAAAGGGTCGTATTCGTAATAATGGCCGTCGTGAAAGTCGGGATCGGAGAGAATGGCCTGCCGCGCCACTTCGTTGAAGGCAATGTTCTGCGCCGACAAGCGAGGCGTCGATGCGATGACGATGCCATGCCGCACGCGTTGCGGATATTCCAGCGTCCATTGCAGCGCCTGCATGCCGCCCAGCGAGCCGCCGATGACCGCCGCCCAGGTGTCGATGCCCAGATGATCCGCCAGATACGCCTGCGCCGCCACCCAGTCTTCCACCGTCACCAGGGGAAAGTCCGCGCCATAGGGGCGGTTCGTTTCGGGATGGACGGACATCGGCCCGGTCGAGCCATGACAGCCGCCCAGGTTATTGACGCCCACCACGAAGAAGCGCCGGGTATCCAGCGGCTTTCCCGGCCCGACCAGGTTATCCCACCAGCCCAGCGTCTCCTTCTGATTGTCCGCGTCGTAGAACCCGGCAACGTGATGATTTCCGGAAAGCGCGTGACACACCAGCACGGCATTGCTTTTGGCCGCGTTCAATACACCGTAGGTTTCAAAGGCCAGAACGAATCCCGGCAGGCTCGCGCCGCTCTTCAGCGCCAGGGCTTTGTCAAAAACCGCCGTCTGTGGCGCAACCAGACCAACGGACTGTCCTGCGCCGACTTCTTGATCTTCCATCATGCTCCCAAACAAAACCCGGTCAGTACGTTGGCAAAAACCAAAAGCGCGGGACCGGGTCTGTCACCTCGCTTTAGCTAAATTTGTACAGCGCCGGCAAGCTGAGTTCAATACGGCGCAAGAGGGGAGGAACATTAAGGCTTTTCTTCTGAAAACGCAAGACGGACTGCACCTGGATTAACACGCAAAAGGGTGCGATGAAAAGTGTTGGATGCCATTTTAATAACCTGCCTTCGACGAAGCGCAGCCACACGCCCTCCCTTGACAAGAGGAGGGCCGGGGAGGAGTTTGCGGACATGGAGCGAGCGCCAAGGCGCGGGTCAAGCCACCGCAAAAAGTCCCCCTTGTGTGCGGCTTCGCCGCATTCCGCCGCGCGGAACCAGCCTATCCATCCTGTCGAATCTCTTCTGTTCCCCTGTTGGAAGGGAAAACAATTTTGACAGGATGAACAGGATGGACAGGATGCACCCCCAGTCCTTCCCCCCTTTCTCAGGGTGGAGGACAAGGCCGTAGGCCGAGGGACAGCCGCAAACTGCTCTAATGAGGCCAAATGTGGCAAAGCCCCTGCAAGCTGCGAAGCCGCACAAAACCGCGCGCCTATACCTGTTCTTGCAGCGCGGATATGTTTTGCCATCACGTTTCCCGTCGATCCTTGTCTTTTTGTAATTCGCGGCAATCCGGAGGGATGCGTCTTTCGCCAAAAATGGAACTGCCGAAACATGACCATGTGACCCGGTTATCCGCCTCGATGCGCGGTTGCAGCACCAACACCATGCCCGTCCGGTGACTGACCACGGTGATTGCGCCATCGCGGGAAACACTCTTGTAGCTCACCGGAACGGGAAATTCAGCGGGAATCAGGTCGGCAACGCTGGCTGCAATTTCCGCATGCGGATTCCCCTTGAGTTGCTCGCCAATGGCATGCTGCGCTTCGCCAAGCGCGAGAAGCGCCTGGTGGAACCGTTGATAATCCTTGCGCGCTTGTTCCTGCCGCTCAAGGTAGCCCAGCGCGGCAAGCACGATGACGCAAAGAATCAGACATGCCAGCGTGCGTTTTTTGTGAATGCGCCAATCGCTGGAGGTGGATGCAGGCGCGGCGCTTTGGGAAAGTGGCGGCATGCGGCTCAATCCTCATCCGTCAAATCATGAATCGAACAAGCGCCCAGCTTGAGGTTGTTGCTGCGCAAGGAACTGATCTGGCATGACCATTTCCATTCTCCCATTGCAAATTCAGGATGGAATGTGATCAATACGCCCGCCTGATCGCTGATGACAATCATGGTCCCGTCGCGTGTAATGGCTTTGTAACGGAACGGAACACCTCCTTTCGCAAGCGGTATGGAGGGAAGCGAATCGATGAGCGTGGGATCGATTTCGGCTTGTGGATTTTCCGCCAATTGCCTGGCAAGCATCGCCATCATTCCGTATAGACGGATTATACGGGTTCTAGAGCTGTAATCACTATACAGCGGAATGAGTACCGCCGCTGCCGGCAGCAACAGGAGGATGACCACGATCGACCGTTTCAGGCAGCGTTTTGTTCGCGCCTTGTTGAAATGCCAATAGTCCGCATCCACATTTTCTCCGGGAGAAGACGCTACGTTTTCAGGAAGATGTTCCATGCTGGTGTACTCACCCTGCCTTCAGAAAGTCGACGCTTCCGGCAATGCCGCCCTCTTCGTCAGCCATCCCCTGTCGCAACCCCCTCCCCAGCCCTCTCCTTCTCAGGGGAGGGCGTCTGGTCGCGCTTCGTTCGGGACAATTCATTGACATGACCTCCGTTTTGGATTGCATCCGGGCAATTGCAGAATTTCATTCGAAGCGTTTATAAGAATACAACTCCCCATTTTCTCTATATACATGCTCGATACGAATGTTTCGTTCCTTGTGTTTCTTGCCGAAAACAAGAAAACTTCTCTTCTGCAAAAAGTTTTCGACTGCGATAATCCTGGCGTTTTTGTCTCTTTCCACAACGATATGGTCATCGAGGTCTTCTGCTTCTTCTTTTGTAATGCGTCCGCTGAAATCAAACCGAGAAGTATCGTCATGAACAATTGTCCGCATAAAACGGTAATACTCAAACGAAGTGTTGCCATGTTCCCTGACAATATCCGCAGGCGGCTCGAATAGATATGGTCTGCAATTTTTTATGATCTCATAAGAAAATAAATCCCCGTTTTCCTGGTAAGTATATTCCATATGAAATCTGCATTGATTGCCTTTATCGTGAATCTGTTGCAGCGAAATGATTCTGTTCTTCTTGTCTCTTTTTGCAATCAGGTAGGCATCCAATTCTTGCGCGCTTTCTTTGGAAATGCGATCTTTTACGCCATATGGATGCCTGTAATTCGTATAGAAAGATCGATAATATTCGAGATCGTCCGCCGCCATGAGGCCATCTCCCCACAAAAGTACAAGAGCGAAAATTGTTCTTTCAAACCGCATTTTTCCATCCCTTTTCCCTGAAAAGTCTGGCGGCGCGTTTCACAGGTCATCACCATGCCGCCGTCAGGCCGTTCCTCCTGTCGTGGATAGCGTATTCCGTCATCCTGTTCCCGCCGGAGCATGCAATCAGCGTGGAATGATAGCTTCATTCTGCGCTCGCGCCAACCGTCCGTTGCAATCCTACGGATATTCCCGCGTCTCTTCCATGTCCGGGCTTTTCGCGTGGCGGCGTTTCGTCGCTTTTTCAGCAAAACGCACCTGTTCCGCAGCGCTTCCTGCGCGCGCAACGCCTTCTCGGACAAAGAAAAACCGGCACGAAACATCCGCATCCGCGATAATCCGGCTGTCGAGAAATCGCAACTTTCGCCATCCTTTCACAACCTC
>JAITEO010000160.1 GCA_031281985.1 Zoogloeaceae bacterium
CTTCGCTTGCCCTTTTTTGCTATATAGACCGGCAAAAAGTAGGTTCTTACTTTTTGCCGTACAACAAATTCAATCCGCCTGTTTGCGCAAAAAGGACGGAATGTCGTGCGTGGCGATGCCGCTGTTTTCCAGTGCGGCGATGGTGGCGCGGCGGCCTCCCCGGCGGACGGCGGCGGGGAGTTCCGAATCGAGCGAATCGCCGAACTGATCGTGCGTGCCGGTGCGGATGACCGTAAACGCACCACTCCGATCGACGGATTCCTGCGCCGGCCCTTGCGTCGGCCCCAGGCCGGTCGCCACCACGGTGACGCGCAACTGGTCGTTCATGTTCTCGTCGTAGACCGCGCCGAAGATGATGTGCGCGTCCTCGGCGGCGAAATTCTCGATGGTCGCCATGACTTCGGTGACTTCGCGCATGCGCAGGGAAGCGCGCGTAGCGGTGATATTGACCAGCACGCCGCGCGCGCCCGCGAGATTGACGCTTTCCAGAAGCGGAGAAGCCACCGCCTGTTCCGCGGCGATGCGCGCGCGATCCTGGCCGCTGGCGGTGGCGGAACCCATCATCGCCCGTCCGGTTTCGCCCATCACGGTGCACACGTCCTCGAAGTCGACATTGACCATGCCGTGATTGGTGACGATCTCGGAAATGCCGCCGACGGCGTTTTTCAGCACGTCGTCCGCCGCCCGGAAGCATTCGTCCACGGCCGCGTCCTCGCCCATGACTTCCTGGAGCTTGTCGTTCAGGATGACGATCAGCGAATCGACGTGTTGCGAAAACTCGACGATGCCCGCATCGGCGTTCTTCATGCGCTTGCCGCCCTCGAAACGGAAGGGCTTGGAGACGACGCCCACGGTGAGCACGCCCATTTCCCGCGCCACTTCGGCCACGATGGGCGCGGCGCCCGTGCCCGTGCCGCCGCCCATGCCGGCGGTGATGAAGACCATGCGCGCGCCTTCGAGGTGCCTGCGGATTTCCTCGCGGTGGCTTTCCGCCGCCGCCCGCCCCGCTTCCGGCTTGCCGCCCGCGCCCAGGGTGCCGAGCGCCAGCTTGCTCGTGGCGCGGCAGTTGCGCAACGCCTGCGCGTCCGTATTGGCAGCGATGAATTCCACACCCTGCACGCCTTCGCGGATCATGTGATCGACGGCGTTGCCGCCCGCGCCCCCCACGCCAATCACCTTGATGATGGTATCCACCTGGACATTGGCTTCCGGTTCCTGTTTATCAATGATTTCAAACATCGCTACCTCCACTGTGCAAAAGTTAAAAAAATGAAAGGGTCAAAAATTCTTTCCGAACCAGGCGGTCAGATTGTTCCAGCTATCCCGCAGGGTGCGCTTCTTCTCGATTTTCAGGCCGCGGCGGCACTCTTCCTGCGCCACCATCAACAAACCGTAGGCGGTGGAAAAGCGCGCGTTGCGCACCACGTCCGAAAGTCCGCCCGAATACTTGGGCGTGGCCTGGCGCACCGACATGTGGAAAATTTCCTCGCCCAACTCGACCATGCCCGGCATGAGCGAAGCGCCGCCCGTGATGACGATGCCGGAAGAGAGCACCTCTCCATAACCGGCGCGGACGATTTCCTTCAACACCTTCTCGTAGATTTCCTCCACCCGCGCCTGAATCACGTTCGCCAGCGTATGCCTCGAAACCTTGCGCGGCGGACGCTCATCCACGCCGGGCACATCCAGGAAATCCTCCGGATCGGTAAGCTGCGCCAGGGCGCAGCCGTAGCGGCATTTGAGGTCTTCGGCGTCGCGCCGGGGCGTATGCAGCATCATGGCGATATCGGTGGTCACCAGATCGCCCGCGTCCGGAATGACCGCCGTATGCCGGATCGCGCCGCGCGTCCAGATGGCGATGTCCGTGGTGCCGCCGCCGATATCCACCATGCACACGCCCAGATCCTTTTCGTCCTGCGAGAGCACCGCGTAGCTGGAAGCCAGCGGTTGCAGCACGATGTTGCTCACTTCCAGCCCGCAACGGCGCACGCACTTGATGATGTTCTGGGCGGCGGAAATCGCGCCGGTGACGATATGCACCTTGACCTCCAGACGCATCCCGCTCATGCCGATGGGTTCGCGGATGCCGCCCTGGCCGTCGATGACGAATTCCTGCGGCAGGACATGCAATACCTCCTGATCGGTGGGCATGGGACGCGCGCGCGCGGTTTCCAGCGCCCGCGCCACATCGGGCGGGCTGACTTCCTTGTCGGTAATCGCCACCATGCCGTCCGAATTGAAACTCTTGATGTGGCTGCCCGCGATGCCGGTATAGACCATTTCCACCTTGCAGTCCGCCATCAATTCCGCTTCGGCGATGGCCCCGGAAATGGCGTCCACGGTTTCCTCGATATTCACCACCACGCCATTCTTCAGGCCGCGCGAATCGTGCATGCCCCTGCCGATGACGTTCAGTTCGCCTTCCACCGTCAATTCCGCCACCAGGGCGACGATCATGGAAGTGCCGATGTCCAGCGCGACGATCAGATCCTTGTTTTCCTTACTCATCTTCCCAGCCTCCGTTTGCCGTCCGCACGCCCGCCGGATACAGGGCGAAGCCATTGGGATAGCGCAGATCCACGATGCGCGCGGGCGGCGTCCGCCCCGCCACCACGGATGGATACAGGTCGATGAAGCGTTGCAGCCGCCAGGTGAGCGAAGAACGCTCCCGTTCCCTTCCCAACTTCAATTGCATCCTGTTGGCAAGCTCCATTTCCAGCGCCTGCCGCGCCGAAAGCCGCAACGCCACCGGCACGAGGGAAACCCGCGCCAGAAGCCGCGCGCTCTCCCCATAGCGCCGCAGCAAGAAGGCGGCGCTGCCCGGCGGCCCGGAAAGGCGCGGCAAGGAGAATTTGCCGCCTTCCGGCAAATCGGGCGGATTGGCGGCAAAAACTTCCCCCTGCACATTGACCCACTCGTTGCCCGAATCGCCCCAATGGGCGCTGACTTCCTGTTCCTCCAGCACGACTTCCAGCCGATCCGGCCAGACCCGGCGCACGCGGGCGCGCCGCACCCAGGGCAGGCGCTCCAGCGCCTCGCGCACGTTCTCCGTCGAAAGGCCGAAAAAGTTGCCGCGCAAACGCCCGGCAAGCGCCTCCTCCAGTTCCCGCGCCGCCACGAAGCGCAAGGGATCGGCAAACTCCACCACGCGCACCGGCGCAAACGGCATGCGCAGGAGCGCGATCACCGGCAGCGCCAGCAATATCGCCCATCCAGCGGCAAACAGTATGTCCGCCAGCAAATTGAGTACCCTGGGTTGGTGCCACATTCATTCTTTCTCGAAAATCCTCAAAATTCCGTTTAATCAAACAGTTCCACTGCTTTCTTGATAAAGCACTTTTAATACCAGCTCTTCATAACTGATTCCAGCGGCTTTCGCCGCCATAGGCACCAGCGAATGCGAGGTCATGCCGGGCGAGGTGTTGATCTCCAGGAAATGGTGCGCGCCCGTCGTATCCAGAAGCACGTCGATGCGGCTCCAGCCCTTGCCGCCCAGGATGCGAAAAGCCTTCTTCGCCGCTTCCTGGATCTCCTTTTCCTTTTCCGGCGCGAGATCGCAGGGACAGAGGTAGCGGGTATCGTCGCGCAGGTACTTGGCGTCGTAATCGTAGAATGCCGTGTTCGGCTCGATTTTCACCATCGGCAGGGCGGCATCGCCCAGGAGCGCCACCGTGTATTCGCCGCCCAGGATGCCCGCCTCGGCCATCACCAGCGCGTCATGTTTCCTGGCCGCGGCATAGGCCGCCGGCAATTCGCCCGCCTTTTTCACCATCGTGACGCCCACCGACGAGCCTTCGCGCACCGGCTTGACGAACAACGGCAGCCCCAGGCGCGCTTCCACGGCGGCAAAATCCGTGGCTTCCTCCAGCAAGACGTAGTCGGGCACGGGCAGACCCGCCGCGCGCCAGAGGAGCTTGCTGCGCAACTTGTCCATGCCCACGGCACAGGTCATGACGCCGGGGCCGGTATAGGGGATCCCCATGAGTTCGAGCATCCCCTGTATCGTGCCGTCCTCGCCATGCCGTCCGTGCAGGGCGATGAACACGCGGTCGTAGCGCCGCAGGTTTTCCAGCGATTCCTCCGCCGGATCGAAGGGATGCGCGTCCACCCCCTGACGCCGCAAGGCCGCCAGCACGCCCGCGCCGCTTTTCAGGGAAACCTCGCGCTCGGCGGAAGTCCCGCCCAGAAGCACCGCCACTTTGTCAGGATTCTTCATGGTTTTTCCGCCGCGCCGGATAATGACAATGGATTCATGAAACAGATTTTTTCCGCCACGATGTCGATGGAACCCGCGCCCATGGTCAGCACCACATCGCCATCCTGCGCCGCCTCGACGACCCGTTCCGGCAAATCCGCCAGTTGCTCGACGAACACCGGCTCCACCTTGCCCGCCACCCGCACGGCGCGGGCAAGGCTGCGGCCATCGGCGGCGACGATCGGCGCTTCGCCCGCCGCGTAGACCTCGGTGAGAAACAGCGCGTCGACGCCAGAGAGCACCGTGACGAAATCCTCGAAGCAGTCGCGGGTGCGGGTATAGCGGTGCGGCTGGAAGGCCACCAGCAGGCGTCTGCCGGGAAAGGCGGCGCGCGCGGCGGCCAGTGTCGCCGCCATCTCCGCCGGATGATGACCATAGTCATCGACCAGCGTGAAACTGCCGCCGCCCTTTTCCTCGCCAATGGCAAAATCGCCGTAGCGTTGAAAGCGCCGTCCCACGCCCTTGAATTCCGTCAGCGCGCGCACGATGGCCGCGTCGCCCACCTGCACTTCACTGGCAACGCCGATTGCCGCCAGCGCGTTCAATACATTGTGCACCCCCGGCAGGTTGAGGGTGATCGGCAAGCGCGAAGTCCGGCCATTTACGCGCACGACATCGAAATGCATGCGGCCGCCTTCGGCGCGGATGTTTTCGGCGTAGAGATTGGCCTCGGATGTGAGGCCGTAGCGCACCACCTGGCGGGAAACCCGCGGCAGAATCGCGCGCACGTTCGGATCGTCCTGGCAGAGCACCGCCACGCCATAGAAGGGCAGGCGATTCAGGAATTCCACGAACGCCTGTTGCAGGCGGGAAAAATCGTGCCCATAGGTATCCATGTGATCGGCGTCGATATTGGTGACGACGGAAATGACCGGGTTCAGGTAGAGAAAGGAAGCGTCCGACTCATCGGCCTCGGCGACGAGGAAATCGCCACGTCCCATGCGCGCGTTCGCGCCCGCCGCGTTCAGCCTGCCGCCGATGACGAAGGTCGGGTCGAGTCCGCCTTCCGCCAGGATGCTGGCGACCAGGCTGGTGGTAGTGGTCTTGCCATGCGTCCCGGCAATGGCGATGCCCTGTTTCAGGCGCATCAGTTCCGCCAGCATCAGGGCGCGGGGGACGACGGGAATATCCGCGCGCTGCGCGGCTTCCACTTCCGGGTTGTCCGCCTTGACGGCGGTGGAAGTGACCACGGCATGCGCGCCGGTGATGTTTGCTGCTGCATGCCCGATGTGAATGCGCATCCCCTTCTCTTCCAGCCGCCGGGTCACGGCGGAAGCCTTGAGATCGGAGCCGGAAACCGTATAGTCCAGATTGAACAGCACCTCGGCGATGCCGCTCATGCCGGAACCGCCGATACCGACGAAGTGGATGTGTTTGACCTTGTGTTTCATGCCACGCATTCCTCTACATGGCGCACGACCGCCATCGTCGCGTCGGGACGAGCCAGCGTGCGGGATTTTTTCGCCATTTCCAGCAATTGACCACGGCTGTAGTTGCCTATCAGCGCCACGGATTCCGGCGTCAGGCGCTCCTGCGGCAAAAGGATGCCGCCGCCCGCCAGGGTGAGAAAGCGGGCGTTGTGCGTCTGATGGTCATCCACCGCCTGCGGGAAAGGCACCAGAATCGCGGGCACGCCGACAATCGCCAGTTCCGCGATGGTGAGCGCCCCGGCGCGGCAGATCACCAGATCCGCCCAGGCGTAAGCGCCCGCCATATCCTCGATGAAACTGACGCAGTGCGCCTCGACGCCCGCGGCGGCATAGTTGGCCTGCAAGGCTTCCAGATGCTGTTCGCCCGCCTGGTGCACCACTTCCGGACGCAGTCCCGCGGGCATTAGCGCCAGTCCCTGCGGGATGACCGCGTTCAACGCCTGCGCGCCCAGGCTGCCGCCCACCACCAGCAATTTGAGCGCCCCCTCGCGTCCGGCAAGGCGCGCTTCCGGCGGCGGGGTCGACGCAATGTCGGCGCGTACCGGATTGCCCACCCAGACGCCCCGGCGCAGGACATCCGGAAAGCCGGTCAGCACTCGCTTCGCCAGCCAGGACAGGACGCGGTTCGCCAACCCGGCGATGGCGTTCTGTTCGTGGATGATAGAGGGAATGCCCAGCACCCAGGCCATGAGCGCGCCGGGAAAGCTGATATAGCCGCCCATGCCCAACACCACATCGGGACGGACGCGGCGGATTTCCCTTGCCGCCCGCCAGCAGGCGCGCGCCAGATTGACGGGCAGCAGCAATTTGCGCATCAGCCCCTTGCCGCGCAGGGCGGCAAAGCGCACATAGACCATCTCGAAGCCCTGCGCCGGCGCCAGGCGCGCTTCCATGCCTTCGGGATTGCCCAGCCAGAACACCCGCCAACCGGCCTCGCGCAGGGCAAGCGCCACCGCCAGCGCCGGGAAGATGTGTCCGCCCGTGCCGCCCGCCATGATCAGGACGGTCCTTTGCGCCGCGCTCATGACGCGCCTCCCCGCATGAGCTGGCGATTGCCCCAATCCACGCGCAACAGGATGCCGAAGGCAATGCAGTTGGCGACGATGCCGGAACCGCCGAAACTCATCAGCGGCAGGGTCAAACCCTTGGTGGGCAGGATGCCGACATTGACGCCCATGTTGATGAAACTCTGCACGCCAAACCAGATGCCGATGCCCATCGTCACCAGCGCCGGATAGATGCGGTTCAGTTGCACGCACTGGCGTCCCACGGCAAAGATGCGATGCACCAGGAGCGCGAACAGACAGACCACCACCAGCACGCCGACGAAGCCCAGTTCCTCGGCAATGATGGCGAGCAGAAAATCCGTATGCGCCTCCGGCAGATAGAAGAGCTTCTGTATGCTCGCGCCCAGCCCCACGCCGAACCATTCTCCCCGCCCGAAGGCGATCTCGGATTGCGTCAGTTGATAGCCCTTGCCAAACGGGTCGCGCCAGGGGTTGAAGAAGCTGAACATGCGCTCCAGGCGATACGGCTCGATGATGATCAACACGGCGAACGTCACCAGGAGACAGACGAACAACACGGCAAAGAGCCGCATCTTCATGCCCGCGAGAAAGAGGATGCTCATGGCGATGGTGACGATGATCACCAGCGCGCCGAAATCCGGCTCCTTCAACAGCAGCCAGCCGACCAGGATCATGACGCTCGCCATCGGCAGGAAGGCGCGCTTCACGTCATGCATGAGATTCATCTTGCGCACGGCATAGTCGGCGGCATAGAGCACGACGAAGAGCTTCATCAGTTCGGACGCCTGCAGATTCAGCATGCCCAGCGATATCCAGCGCCGCGCGCCATTGACTTCCCGTCCCACGCCGGGGAGGAGCACGATGATCAACAGCGTCACGCCCAGCAGGAACAGCCAGGGCGCGGCCTTCTGCCAGGTCTTCATCGGCGCGAGGAACGCCGCCGCGCCGCAGATGAGACCGATGACCAGGAAACTGCCATGCCGCAAAAGAAAATAGCCGGGATAACCAAAGGCGCGATGCCCCTCGGCATAGGCAATGGAGGCGGAATAGACCATCACCAGGCCAAAGCACAACAGCATCAGCCCGCTCCAGAACAGCGCCGGATCGATTTCATACACCGGACGGCGGCTGGCGACCTCGCCGGAGAGATGCAGGGAAACCGGAATCATGCGCCCGCCCTCCGTGTCCGCTTGCCCGTCTTCGCCGTCTTGTTCGCCCGCGCGGGCTTTGCCGCTGCGCCCGCCTCCGCGACCAGCTCTTCCACGGCGCGTGTAAAGGCGGCGGCGCGGTCGGCGTAGTTCTTGTACATGTCGAAGCTGGCGCAGGCGGGCGAGAGCAGGACGCAATCGCCCGCTTGCGCCATGCCGGTCAGCCAGCGCACCGCTTCCGGCATATCGGCGCAGGACTTTATTGGCAGGCCGCAGGCGGCAATCGCCTTGCCGATCAAGTCTCCATCGCGCCCGATCAGCGCCACGGCGCGGCCATGCTGTTGCAAGGCGGGCAGGAGCGGCGCGAAATCCTGTCCCTTGCCCTCGCCGCCGAGAATCAGCGCAACCTTGCATCCCATGCCGCGAATCGCCGCCAGCGTCGCGCCGACATTGGTGCCCTTGGAATCATCCACGTAGCACACGCCCGCGTGCTCCGTCACCGGCATGAGCCGGTGCGGCAAGCCCCGAAAATCCCGCAAGGCGGGCAACAGCCGCCGGTTGTCGATGCCGATGGCCGCGCACAGCGCCAGCGCCGCCATGGCGTTGGCGGCGTGATGCAAGCCCTGGAGCGGCAATTCGTCCAGCCGGAGGAGCGCCTCCTCGCCGCGGCACAGGGTATCGTCCAGGATGCCGTAATGTCCGGGACGCGGCGGCGCATCCAGGCCGAAGGTCAGCAGCCGCCCCAGATCCTGCCAGTTGCCCATGCCGAGCGACCAGTCATCCTCGCGATTCAACACCTGGCTTGCTCCGCCCCGGAAAATGCGCGCCTTGGCGGTGGCATAGGCCGTCATGTCGCCATGCCGATCCAGGTGATCTTCCGTCACGTTCAGCACCGCCGCCGCCGAAAAGGGCAGGTAGTGGCTGGCTTCCAACTGAAAGCTGGAAAGCTCCAGCACCCATACCCTGGGCAAGGCGTTCGCATCCAGCGCCGCCATCAGCGCGTCCAGGAGCGAAGGCGAAATGTTGCCGCAGGCGATCGCGAAGATGCCCGCCCCATTCAGGAGATGCGCGGTCAGGGCAGTGGTCGTGGTCTTGCCGTTGCTGCCGGTGATCGCCAACACCAGCGCGTCCGGCTGGCAATCATCCAGCGCCGCCATGAACAGATCGACTTCCGAAACCACCTTGATCCCCGAAGCGGCAATTTCCGGCGAGGACAACGGGATGCCGGGAGAAAGGGCAATGGCGTCGATGGCGCGAAACGTCTCACGCTTGAACGCGCCGGTCACGACCTCGATTTCCGGCGCGAACGCCTGCAAGGCGGCCAATCCCGGCGGCGTCTCGCGGCTATCCGCCACGCGCACGAACGCGCCCTGGCGGTGCAGCCATTTCGCCATCGCCAGCCCGGATTCCCCGAGACCTGCCACCACAAAGCGTTTGCCGGAAAATTCCATGTCGTCCCTAGCGCAGTTTCAGGGTGGAAAGGCCAAACAGCACCAGCAGGATGGTGATGATCCAGAAGCGCACCACCACCTGTGTTTCCTTCCAGCCGCTTTGTTCGAAATGGTGATGCAAGGGCGCCATGAGAAAGATGCGCCGCCCCGTGCCGTAGCGGCGCAGGGTGTATTGAAACCAGCCGACCTGGATCATGACCGACAGGGTTTCCACCACGAACACCCCGCCCATGATGAACAGCACGATTTCCTGGCGCACGATGACCGCCACGCAGCCCAGCGCCGCGCCCAGCGAGAGCGCCCCGACATCGCCCATGAAGACTTCCGCCGGATAGGCGTTGAACCACAAGAACCCCAGCCCCGCGCCGGCAATCGCCCCCAGCAGGATGCACAACTCGCCCGCGCCGGGCACATGCGGAAACAGCAGGTATTCGGCATGACCGGCGTGACCGGCCACATAGGCGAAGATGACGAAGGCGGCGGCGATCATCACCGTCGGCATGATCGCCAGGCCGTCCAGGCCGTCCGTCAGGTTGATGGCGTTGGAAGTGCCGACGATGACGCAGTAGGTCAGCGCCACGAATCCCCAGACGCCCAGGGGATAGGCAACGATCTTGAAGAACGGCACGATCAGTTCGGTCTGCGCCGGATTGTTGCTGGAAAAGGCGAGAAACAGCGCCGCGCCCAGCCCCAGCACCGATTGCCAGAAGAATTTCCAGCGGCTCGCCAGCCCCTTGGGGTCGCGGTACACCACTTTCTTCCAGTCGTCGTACCAGCCGATGACGCCAAACCCCAGGGTGACGACCAGCACCGTCCACACATAGCGATTGGAAAGATCGCACCACAACAGGGTGGTCAGCGTGATGGCCAGCAAAATCAACACCCCGCCCATCGTCGGCGTGCCGGATTTGGCCAGATGCGTTTCCGGCCCGCACTGGCGCACCGCCTGGCCGATTTTCTTCGCCGCCAGCCAGCGGATGACCCTGGGACCCAGCGCCAGCGAAAAGAACATCGCCGTCATCGCCGCCAGCACGGTGCGCAAGGTGAGGTAATTGAAGACGGAAAACGCCCGCACCTCCTGGGAAAGCCATTGGAAAAACAAAAGCAGCATCAGTTTGTCCCCTCTTCCTCTTGCGCTTGCGCCGCGTTCAGGAGCAATCCCACGACCCGCTCCATGCGCATGAAGCGCGACCCCTTGACCAGCAGCGTGCGCGCGCCAGAATCGCCTTCCTCCCGGGCGCAATCCTTCAATTCTTCCAGCAGCGCCTTGACCAGCGCCTCCGGCGTCTTGAAGACGCGCGCGCCCTCGCCAAAACTGCGCGCCGCCTGCGCGCTGGCCTCGCCCAGCGCATAGAGGCGATCCACGCCCATGCTGCGGGCGTAGCCGCCGATTTCATCGTGATACTGGGCGCTGGCTTCGCCGACCTCGCCCATGTCGCCCAGCACCAGAAACTGCCGTCCTATCGTGCCCGCCAGCACGTCGATGCCCGCGCGCACGGAATCCGGATTGGCGTTGTAGGTGTCATCGAGGAGGATCGCGCCATACGGCCCGGCCTTTTGCTGCAAGCGCCCATTCACGCCGGAAAACCGGCGCAGACCCTCTGCCAGCGCGTCCAGTTCCAGCCCCACCGCCAGCCCCGCCGCCGCCGCCGCGCAAGCGTTCATCGCGTTGTGACGACCGGGTATCTGCAATTCGACATCGCGCGCGCCCTGATTGGTGAGGAGGGTCATGCGGGTGGTGAGGCCATGCAGATGAATCTTGCCGCGCACGTCGGCGGGGTGTTCGAGCGCGAAGGTCAGCGTCGGGCGGCTGGCGTTTTTTCGCTGCCAGAGCGCGGCCTGCGGGTCGTCGTTATTGATGAGCGCAACGCCGCCCTGCTCCAGGCCGTCATAGATGCTGGCCTTTTCCACCGCCACCGCGGTCAGATCGCCCATGCCTTCCAGATGCGCGCGCTGGGCGTTGGTGATGAGCGCCGCCGTGGGACGGACAATCCGCGTGAGATAGCCAATCTCGCCCGGATGGTTCATACCCATTTCCAGCACCGCCGCTTTGTGTTCCGCGCCCAGGCGCAACAGGGTCAGCGGGACGCCGATATCGTTGTTGAAATTGCCCTGCGGCGTCAGGATGCTGTTTTCTCCCCAGGCCGTCTTCAGGATGCTGGCGATCATTTCGCGCGTGGTGGTCTTGCCGTTGGAGCCGGTCACGGCGATTACCGGCTGCGCGTATTGCCGCCGCCACGCCGCCGCCAGCCGCCCCAGCGCCAAGCGGGTGTCTTCCACCAGAAGGACCGGAACGCCCTGCGGCAATTTTTCCGCGGAGTGCACCAGCAAGGCCGCCGCGCCCTGGGCGACGGCTTCCTCCAGATAATCATGGGCATCGAAACGCTCGCCCTGCAAGGC
>JAITEO010000310.1 GCA_031281985.1 Zoogloeaceae bacterium
TTTGGGGGAGAGGGTGCCCGACAGGGCGGGAGAGGGGGCGGCACGGCGCGTTGTCAATGCTTCCGGGAAAGTTGCAGCCTGCAAGCCCTCTTTCGCAAGCGGGAGAACATACAAGGGGACAGCAAGCAGCGGCACTTTGTCTGGAAAGGTTTTTCCTTCACTTTGGACTGCACCCGTTCTGTCCTCCGTCCTCTGGAGTGCTAGAATCCCTGACTCTTGTCATGGGATGGGGTGTGGATGGAATACGAGACGATAGCGGCGGTGGATTTGGGGTCCAACAGTTTTCGCTTGCAAATCGGGCGGGTGGTGGAGGATCAGATTTATCCGCTGGATTCGCTGAAGGAGACGGTGCGTCTGGCGAGCGGGTTGACGCCGGAGAAGATGCTGGACGCGGTCAGTCTGCGGCGGGGGTGGGAGGCGCTGGAGCGTTTCGGGGAGCGTATCCGCAGCCTGAACCGGAAGGCCGTGCGCGCCGTGGCGACCAATACCCTGCGCGTCGCCAAGAACGCGGGCGAGTTCATTGCGGGCGGCGAGGCGGCGCTGGGGTTTCCCATCGAAATCATTGCCGGGCGCGAGGAGGCGCGGCTGATCTACATCGGCGCGGTGCATTCCCTGCCGCTGGCGACGCACAAGCGGCTGGTGGTGGATATCGGCGGCGGTTCCACGGAATTCATCATCGGCAAGAAATCCGATCCGCTGCTCATGGATTCGCTCTACATGGGCTGCGTCGGCTATACCCTGCGCTATTTTCCCGACGGACGCATCGACAAGAAACGCCTGCGCGAGGCGCAATCCGCCGCCGCCAAGGAAGTGGAACTCATCGCCCACGCCTACATGCAGCAGGGCTGGAAGGAAGCCGTCGGCTCTTCCGGGACGGCGCGGGCGATAGCGGATCTGCTGGAACTGAATCGCCTGAACCGCGGCAATGTTACCGGCATCACGCGCGAAGGGCTGGAAAAACTCTCCAGCCTGTTGTTCAAGGCCGGTTCCATCTATGCGCTCAACGTCCCTGGATCGCGCGCCGACCGTCTGCCGGTGCTGCCGGGCGGGTTGGCGATCCTGCTGGCGATCTTCGACGAACTGGATTTGACCTACATGAGCTATGCCGATGGCGCGCTGCGTCTGGGCGTGCTCTACGACCTGCTGGGACGTTTCCAGCAAAACGACATGCGCGACGCCACCGTCAAGCAGTTCGCGCGCCGCTATCAGGTGGAACGCAAGCAGGCCGTGCGGGTGCGGCAGACGGCGCTGGAAATCCTCTCCCGCCTGACCGTTGGCCGCCAGAGCGAAGAGGAGATGCAATTTCTCGCCTGGGCGGCCACGCTGCATGAAATCGGAATTTCCGTGGCGCATAACAGCTATCACAAGCATGGCGCGTATATCCTGACCTATGCCGACATGCCGGGTTTTTCCATCAAGGATCGCTCGCTCCTGGCGCTGCTGGTGTTGGGGCATCGCGGCAAGCTGGAAAAACTCCTGGTGCCGCCGGATGATTTGCCGACCTGGCGCATGGTGTTCTGTTTGCGGCTGGCGGTGTTGCTGCATCGCAGCCGTGACGACCGCGAGTTGCCACAATACGACGTCCAGGCCATGCCCAAGGGCGTGCTGCTGGAAATGCCCGCGCGCTGGCTGGCGCATAATCCGTGGACCGCCGCCGCGCTGAAAGAAGAAATTCTGGCGTGGCGTCTGGCCGGATTCACCCTGAAACTGAAATCCACCGGCCCGGAACGCGGCGGATGAACATAGTGACGCCGCATACGACGGATATCCCCTCCGTTCCCGCCTTGCGCCATACGCAGGAGGGCGTGCTTATGCTCTCCGGAGAATGGACGCTGGCCAGCCTCCTGCAAGAGCCTGCCATGCGAGCGGCCTTGCTGGCGGCGGTGCGGCGGGCGAAGCGTTGGGATCTGTCGGCGGTCACCCGGATGGATAGCGCGCTTGCCGTATTGCTCTGGCGGCTCTGGGGAGAACGTTTTCCAGAAGACGCAGAAATTTCGCCCATGGCGCGCGCGGCGCTGGAACGGATTGCGGCGCTTCCGGTGGCGGAATCCGTATCCAACGTCCGGGGAGAATCCGCGCTCGTGGGCGGTTTGCAGCGCGTGGGCGTCTTTACCCTGGGCATCGCCCGCAACACGCTGGGACTGGTCGATCTCCTGGGACGCCTGGTGCTGTCGGCGGGATTCTTGTGCCGCAATCCCAAAAGCATTCCGTGGAAGGAGCTTTCCGCCAACATCTTCCGGGCGGGCGTGGAAGCCCTGCCGGTTTCCGCGCTGGTGGGCTTTCTGATCGGCGTAACCATCAGCTATCTTTCCGCCCTGCAATTGAAGACTTTCGGGGCGGACATCTTCATCGTCAATATCCTCGGCGTCGGCATCATTCGTGAGTTGGGGCCGGTGCTGGTGGCGGTGCTGGTCGCCGGGCGTTCCGGGTCGGCAATGACGGCGCAGATTGGCGTCATGCGGGTGACGGAAGAAATCGATGCGTTGGCGGTGATGGGCGTTTCCGTCACCCTGCGCGTGGTGCTGCCCAAGGTGGCGGCGCTGGTGCTGGTCATGCCGCTCCTGGTGGTGTGGTCCTGCATGGCGGCATTGCTGGGCGGCTCATTGGCGGCGTGGAAGGAGCTGGATCTTTCCGTCCTCTATTTCTTCAGCGCCCTGCCGGAGGCGGTGCCCATCGCCAATCTCTGGATCGGCCTGTGCAAGGGCATTCTCTTCGGCGGCCTGATCTCGATCATCGCCTGTCATTTCGGCCTGCACGTGCGCCCCAATACCGAAAGCCTTTCCCGGCGCACTACCGCTTCCGTGGTGTCGGCCATCACCCTGGTGATTATCGCGGACGCCATCCTCGCCGTATTCACCCGGGATTTTGGCGTCTAGAGGTCGTCAAAAAGTGAAAATCCACTTTTTGCCCTTTTTTGGAGTAAAGGCAACGCAACCCCAAGCTGAACGGGCTTGCAGCTTTGAAGCACACTTGATGTAATGTTTTACGCAAAATGAACTCTGTGGAATGCAAAATGCCTGAAGACAGCGCGGACACTCCCGTCATCGACATGCGCGGCATCTGGAGCCGTTACCGCGAGGTCGTCATTCACCAGGATCTGGACTTCCAGGTGCGGGCGGGGGAGGTGGTGGCGCTGGTCGGCGGTTCGGGCAGCGGCAAGACCACGCTGCTGCGGGAGATTCTCGGACTGCTGGTGCCGTACCGGGGCAGCGTGCGCCTGTTCGGGCATGACCTGCGCACGCCGGACGCGCTGTTGCAACGCGACATCCGCAGGCGGCTGGGGATGCTGTTCCAGCAGGGCGCGCTCTTTTCCGCCCTGCCGGTTTTCGACAATATCGCCTTTCCCCTGCGCGAACTCGGTTTTCTCGACACAGACTGGATTGCCGAACTGGTGCGCCTGAAAATGGCGATGGTGGAACTGGAACCGGCGCATGAGCGCCTGATGCCGTCGGAACTTTCCGGTGGCATGATAAAGCGCGTGGCGCTGGCGCGCGCGCTGGCGCTGGAGCCAGAACTGCTGCTGCTCGACGAGCCGACGGCGGGACTCGATCCGGCGCGCAGCCAAGGCTTCGTGCACCTGATCCACGCCCTGCAACAGCGTCTATCGCTCACCGTGGTGCTGGTGACGCACGACATGGATACCCTGCGCGGCCTCGACTGCGAAATCGCCGTGCTGGCGGAACACCGCATCCTGACGCGCGGCAGCCTCGAAGCCGTGCGCGCCTTCCCGCATCCCGCCATCGAACAATTCTTCAGCCTTCCGGCCATGCAGGGCGCGTGAATCGAGACCCTCATCCCCAGGTTCAGGCAATATGCCCACAGGTTTTCGTCTGCGCAAAAAGCCCGGATATTCCACTATCTGGATTCTTCAAATGGAAGTTTCAACAGTACGGAGCGAATCCAGCGTTCGTCCTGGCCGCGCGGAGGGCAGTTTCTCTGCCGTCCGCCCCCTTCTGAGCGCCAGCCGCCATATCCCCAGGCATAACCGATTCGTTCCGCAATCACCGCACGGTTTTGCAGATCGACGATTTGCAGGCGGCTTTTGGCAACCCAATACTGACGGTTTTCTGGCGTGGATAAATCCTCCCAGGTAAAACCATAACGGCTTTGAATGGCGTCGATCTGGACACGTTCCAATTCCTTTTCGGGATACTTCCACGCTTTTCCCTTGATGGTGATTTCCTTCATGCGCTCCGTTGGTTGGTAGGCGTAACGCCACAACTGGTCTGGATTGTCCGCATCTGGTAGTTCGACAAAAGCAAGGGGAGGTATCTTGGCTATGCTGTCATCGTATTCGTCGCCATCCCCCAGATAATGCTCCACCTCACGTCCTGAAGGAAGCGTTTGTGCGTAATCCGAATACCACGCGCCCATGTACGGGTCGCCCATCCAGAATTGTTCCTCCTCCTCTTCCTTTGAAATTCCTTGCCTGGGCTTCATGAT
>JAITEO010000223.1 GCA_031281985.1 Zoogloeaceae bacterium
CAACCGCTTTTGCGCATGCGCGGCCGCCGCCGCGACCTGTGCGGGCGCGGTGCCGCCCGTATGGTTGCGGGCGGCAAGCGAGCCTTCCACCGTCAGCGCGGCGAAGACATCGTTTTCGATGCACGGCGAAAAGGCTTGTAGTTCGGCCAGGCTCAGTTCCGGCAAGGCCACGCCTTTTTGTTCCGCCGCCTTCACCGCCGCGCCGACGATGGCGTGCGCGTCGCGAAAGGGCACGCCCTTCTTTGCCAGGTAATCGGCCAGGTCGGTGGCGGTGGCGAATCCCTGTTGCAGGGCTTCGCGCATGGCGTCCGCGCGCACGTGGATGCCGTCGGCCAGCATGTCGGCAAAGATCCGCAGGGTGTCGGTCACGGTGTCGAGCGCGTCGAACACGGGTTCCTTGTCTTCCTGGTTATCCTTGTTGTAGGCGAGCGGCTGGGCTTTCATCAGGGTGAGGAGCGCCAGCAGATCGCCATGCACGCGCCCGGTTTTTCCGCGCGCCAGTTCCGGCACGTCCGGGTTCTTCTTCTGCGGCATGATCGAGGAGCCGGTGCAGAAGCGGTCGGCAAGGCGAATGAAGCCGACGCGCGGATGCATCCACAGCACCAGTTCTTCGGAAAGCCGGGAAACATGCGTCATGAAAAGGGCGCAGGCGGCGCAGAATTCGATAGCGAAATCGCGGTCGGAAACGGCGTCGAGCGAGTTTTCGCACACCGCCTCGAAACCCAGTTCGGCGGCCACGAAGGCGCGGTCGATGGGATAACTCGTCCCCGCCAGCGCCGCCGCGCCCAGGGGCAGGCGATTGACGCGCCGTCGGCAATCGATGAAGCGTTCGCCGTCGCGCAGGAACATCTCGAAATAGGCGAGCAGGTGATGCCCGAAAGTGACCGGCTGCGCCACCTGCAAATGCGTGAATCCCGGCATGGGCGTGGCGGCTTCGCGTTTTGCCAGCGTAAGCAGCGCCTTCTGGAGATCGCCCAGCAGCCTCAGGATGCCGTCGATGCCGTCGCGCAGGTACAGGCGGAGGTCGGTGGCGACCTGATCGTTGCGGGAGCGCCCGGTATGCAGCTTCTTTCCCGCGTCGCCGACCAGGGTGGTCAGGCGTTTTTCGAGATTGAAATGCACGTCTTCCAGATCGACCGACCACTGGAATTGCCCGTTTTCGATTTCCAGCCGGATAATCTCCATGCCGCGTTCGATGTCCGCCAGATCCTGCGCGCTGAGGATGCCCTGCCGGGCAAGCATCCTGGCGTGCGCCAGCGAACCCAGCATGTCGTGCCGCCACAGGCGCTGATCGAAGGTGACGGAAGCGGTATAACGCTTGACCAGATCGGATACGGGTTCAGAAAAACGACCCGCCCATGTATATTGCGAAACTGGAGTGGAATTCATGCTGGCAGCAAACAAAAGGAAGGAAAAGAAAAAGGTGGAAAGTATACGGCAAAACACGCGCCATCTTCTGCCGGACTGGCGCAACCAGGGTGTGCTCTGGCGTATTCTCGTCGGCGTCAATCTGTTGGCGCTGGGCGCGGCGCTGGTGGAGGCGCGCACGCCAGCGGGCTGGCTGACGGCCTTCCTGGAGAATGCCGCCTGGGTCGAGCCGCTCCTGCTTGCGAATCTCCTCCTCTTCGCGCTGGCGCGTGACGCCCTCTGGCGTTGTCCGCCCCGCCTGGGACAGGGCGTCGTGCTCCTGGCCGTTGCCGGCAGCACCGTCTTCTTGCAGGATAGCTGGCGCTTTCTCGGCCTGACGCAGGATGGACTGATTTGGCGCGCGGTTCTGCTTGCCGTCAGTTGCGCGGCGCTACTACTCTATTATTTCGAACTGCGCGCCCGCTCGCTCCTGCCGCATCTGGCGGAAGCGCGGCTGGCGGCGCTGAATGCCCGCATCCGCCCGCATTTCTTGTTCAATGCCCTGAACACCGTCATTGCCCTGATCCGCAGCAATCCGCGCGGCGCGGAAACCGCGCTGGAGAGCCTCTCCGATCTCTTTCGCGCGCTCTTGAAGAATACTCAGGAACTGACCCCGCTTTCCGCCGAAATCGCGCTGGGGCGGCAATATCTGGAACTGGAAAAACTGCGGCTGGGCGAGCGCCTGCAGGTTCATTGGGACATCGGCGTCCTGCCGCAGGATACGCTGGTGCCGCCGCTGATGCTGCAACCCCTGCTGGAAAACGCCGTTTATCATGGTATCGAACCCTCGGCGCAGCCCGGTGAAATCCAGGTGCGCATGGACAAGAAGGAGGACAGGCTACGGCTGGAGGTCATCAACACGTTGAAAGACCCGGACGAACCCGGCGAAGACCCGGAAAACCGGCCGGGCAATCGCATGGCGCTGGAAAACATCCGCCAGCGCCTGGCGCTGTACTATGACATGGAAGCCTCACTGGAGCATGGCATCAAGAACGGTCTGTACCGGGTGCGCGTAGAATGTCCCTGCCGGACGCGCGGCTTTTCCATTTTGACGTGATCCATCATGCAAACGCTCACTCTCCTGATAATCGACGACGAAGATCTGGCGCGCCTGCGCCTGCGCGAACTCCTGGGCGACATTGCCAGCGTCTGTCCCACCCGCGTCCTTGGCGAAGCCGGAGATGGCCTGACGGCGCTCGACTGGCTGCAATCCGCCGCCGAACTGCCCGATGTGCTGCTGGCCGACATCCACATGCCGCGCATGGGCGGCCTGGAACTGGCGACGCATCTGGAAAGACTGCCCAAGCCGCCCGCGGTCATTTTTACCACCGCCTACGACAACCACGCCGTGCAGGCGTTTGAACTCAATGCCGTCGACTACCTGCTGAAGCCGGTACGCGCCCAGCGCCTGCTGGTCGCGCTGGAACGGGTGCGGCAACATCAGGGGGAGGCGCGCAGCCTGAGCCTGGCTTCCCTGCAACAGCAGGTCGGCGGCGGACGCAGCTACCTGCCCTGCCACGAACGCGGCCGCCTGTTGCTGGTGCCGCTCCTCGAAGTGCTCTATTTCAAGGCCGACCTCAAATATGTCATCGCGCGCACACCGGAACGCGAATACGTGCTGAACGAAACCATTGCCGGACTGGAAGCGGAATTCCCGGAAAGCTTCCTCCGCCTGCACCGCGCCACCCTCATCGCCCGCCACGCCCTGGCGGGACTGGAACGCGCCCGCGAAGACGATGACGCCTACGGTTACGCCCTCTTTCGCCAAATCCCCGACAAACTCCCCATCAGCCGCCGCCAATGGCCCGCCGCCCGCGCCCTCGCTTTCGCGAGCGGCGACGCCGCAAACCCTCCCGCCGCGCCTTCAGAGGAGTAGATGGACAATGAATAAATTCACACGTCTTTTCCTGCGATTCGCAGGGTTTTGCATGGGATTCCTCTTGTCGATGTTCGTATTCGTGGTTTTGTATGCACAGTATTCGGATTACGCTGCCAAATCACAGGCTTATCGTATTATAACTGAATTCCGGTTTTCATCGCTTCGAGAGGCAATAGAAGAAGAACGCTCGCAAAGAGAAACAATCAGCATGGACGTTAAAAAAGAAGGCATCACGTTTTTTGAAGAAAGAAGATCATTGCTTGATTTGCTCAAGATTGCCGATCTTGGGATTGTGGCGATTCGCGGTACGAAAGGACAGGCAATCGTATTGATGCCTTCCGTTCAAAAGGAAGGTATTACGTGGTGTCGCATTATCGCGCCGAGCCATGCCGATTCCGATCATTGGGATTATTGGAAGGCTCATGAATGTTTTCAGTCGCCGCGACTGTTTTGTCTTCCCAAATGCCAGGGAATCATCACCTCCCTGGATATCGGGGAAGAGCCTTGATACATGCACATCCTTGGCGGAGCGTAGAATGCGTATTCTAAAGATGAACAGTTTCCTTTTGGGAATGGTGACATTCGTTTTGCTTTTGATATTGTATTTTTCATTGCCTTCCATTTATTATAATCTTACCAACTGGTATCAGGTCCGGAAAACCCTTGAAAATATCGAGCCGATACAAAGGAAAATCGAAAAAATCAAGACCGAGGGCGGCGACCTGCGTTCCATCGAGATTCTTCATGAAGAGAGGGAACATTTGCGCAACGCCGGAGGGAGGCTCAAGAATCTCCAGATTTTCGATACCGGCATGATCGTGGCGCGTGGCGGTGCCCAGGAGTACGCAATTATTCTGATCCCCTCGTTCGAGGGAAATTCTGTTTCCTGGCATGCTGTTTGCGGTTCCGATTACATGGTGCCGGGGTCTTGTTCCGAGTAATCCATTGACGGCCTTATCGATGGGCAATCTGGAATAATCCCCCGCAATCCAGGCAGCGGTTCGGTTTTCTGGAACGACAAGAGAAGCGAAAAGGCCGCCTGGATTGCCACGGCGCTCACGCCCTCGCAAGGACGACACGAGTTTTCCTCCCCCCTGACAAGGGGGATTTGCGGCAGGCCGGGTTGCATCGGACTTTGGTTCTTGCTCCACCGCCGCCAAACCTCTCCCCATCCCTCCCCTTGTCAGGGGAGGGCGTGCACCCGCAAAGGGCTTGCACCCTGCGAAGGGAGTTTGGCCGCGCTTCACCTGGAGCGATTTATTGACATGGCGTCCTCCGCCTTGAACTGCGCCCGGAGTGAACGGCAGCCGCGGGCGCAATCCAAAGTGGAGGAACCCAACGAGGCACCGCCGCTTGCCGTCCCCTCTCCC
>JAITEO010000230.1 GCA_031281985.1 Zoogloeaceae bacterium
GGCAAGGAAACCCACTACCCCCCTACGATCCCGTAGGGGCGCATTGCATGCGCCCGTCGGCCATCACGCGGCAGAATGGTTTGCGGGCGCGCGCAGTGCGCCCCTACGACAAACCCCAAGGCCGCGCTGGGTTTTCCTTGCCTTTCCACCAAAAATGGGCAAGCTCCGCTTGCCCTTTTTTGCTGATCGGAACCGGCAAAAAGTGGGTTTTCACTTTTTGACGCTTGTGCCATCTTGCAGTTTCAAGTGGCCGGAGATGACGACTTCGGCGTTGTCTTCCAGTCCTTCCAGAATCTCGACCTGTCCGGCGCGATGTTGGCCGAGGCGCACGGGGGTGGTCTTGGCGATGAGCCGTTCGCCTTGCGGTTCGATACGGAAAACGAAGGGAGAACTGCCGGTCACCACGGCTTCTTCCGGAACCATCAACACCTCCTTGTTCGCGCCGAAATCCAGGCGCACCCGCACGAACATGCCGGGATGCAGGCGGCCTTCCCCGTTGGGCAGGAGGGCGCGGCAGGAAATCGAGCGTCCGCCCACATCCACCAGCGGATCGAGCGCGCTCAGGGAGGCGGAAAAACGCGCGTCGGGCAGGGCGTCGGACATCACTTCCAGACGCAGCCCCACGCGCAGACGGTTCAGATAGGCTTCCGGCAGGCGGAAATCCACCTTCAAGGTATTGGTGTCTTCCAGGTTGATCAGGTCTTCGCCTTCCCGGACGTAATCGCCGACGCTCACGTTGCGGATGCCCACCACGCCATCGAAGGGCGCGCGAATCCGCATCTTGTCCAGTCGCGCCCGCGCCAGCGCCACGGCGGCTTCCTGTACCCGCAAGGCGGCGCGGGTATTGTCCAGCGCCTGCGGACTGATGAATTTCTTGCGAAACAGGTCTTCATTGCGCGATTGATTGGCGCGCGCCAGCGCCAGATTGGCCTCGGCCTGCTGCAATTCAGCCGCCTGTATGCCCGCGTCCAGCGTCAGCAGCAGCGCGCCCTTTTGCACGCGCTCGCCGTCCCGAAAGGCAATGTGATTGATGCGCCCGGAAGTCTCGGGGCGCAACACCACGGATTCATTGGATTTTAGCGTCCCGACCGCCGTCGCCTCGTCCGCCAGCCTGGCACGCACCGCCCGCGTCGTCTCCACCAGCACTTCATTGCCGCCATTTACGGAAGAGGGTGAAGAGGGCGACGCCACCGCCTCCGCCACGCCCTGGCCACCCGCGCGGTGCAGCCAGTACCCGCCGCCGCCCAGGGCCACAAGCCCTGCCAGCGCGAGGAAAATCACGCCGCTACGATGCCTTCTTTTCGTTTCCATGCCGCTTTTCCTTCCTTATGGAAAGCGTCAAAAAGTAGATTTTTACTTTTTGCCGCTTCCCTACAATACTTCCGCCGCGTGATCCGCCAGGCGCGAGCGTTCGCCGCGTTGCAGGGTGATGTGCCCGGAATGCGGCCAGCCCTTGAAGCGGTCGACCACGTAGGTGAGGCCGGAGGATCCCTCGGTGAGATAAGGCGTGTCGATTTGGGCGATATTGCCCAGGCAGACGATTTTCGCGCCGGGGCCGGCACGGGTGATCAGGGTCTTCATCTGCTTGGGCGTGAGATTTTGCGCTTCATCAAGGATGAGGAACTTTTTCAGGAAGGTGCGCCCGCGCATAAAATTCAGTGATTTCACCTTGATGCGCGAACGGATCAGATCGCGCGTGGCCGCCTTGCTCCATTCGCCGGAGAAGTGGTTGTTGCCCGCCGCGCCGCCGCCGGTTTCCTCGGAGCGGGTGAGCACTTCCAGATTGTCTTCCAGCGCCCCCATCCAGGGCAGCATCTTTTCCTCTTCGCTGCCGGGCAGAAAGCCGATGTCCTCGCCCACGGGAACCGTGACGCGGGTCATGATGATTTCCACGTACCGCTTGATTTCCAGCGTCTGCGTGAGCGCGGCGGCAAGCGTCAGCAGGGTCTTGCCCGTGCCCGCCTGTCCCAGCAGGGTAACGAAATCGATGTCTGGATTCATCAGGAGATTCAGGGCGAAATTCTGCTCGCGGTTCCTGGCGTTGATGCCCCAGACGGCATGCTTGGGATGCGTGTAGTCGGTAAGCGTTTCCAGCACCGCCTTCTTGCCGGCGGCTTCCCGCACCATGGCGGAAAATTCCGGTTCGCCTTCCAGATAGACGAATTCGTTCAACAAAAAATCCGGGCAGAGGGGGCCGTTGATGCGGTAGCGGGTCCTGCTTTCCTCCTTCCAGGATTCCATGCCCTGCCCATGCGTTTCCCAGAAGTCGGCGGGCAGGCTGCGGCTGCCCGTATAGAGCAGATCGCTGTCTTCCAGCACCTGGTCGTTGAAATAATCCTCGACGGGCAACCCCAGCGCGCGCGCCTTGATGCGCATGTTGATGTCCTTGGACACCAGAATCACCTGACGCCGGGGATAGCGGCGTTGCAGGTGAATGACCACGGCGAGAATCTGGTTGTCGTATTTCGAGGTGGGCAGCGCGGGCGGCAGTTCGGCGTGGATGGCCTCGGTCTGCAACAGGAGCTTGCCGGTCGCCATGCCATGACTGTGCGGCCCAAGCGCGATGCCCTCGCCGATGTCTTCGGCGGGCACGAGCATCTCGTCTATCGCGCGCGAGACCTGGCGGGCGTTACGAGCGATTTCGGACATGCCCTTCTTGTGATTGTCGAGTTCTTCCAGCGTCATGATGGGCAGATAGACATCATGCTCCTCGAAACGGAAGAGGCTGGTGGGGTCGTGCATCAGCACATTGGTGTCGAGGACAAAAATCTTGCTGGCGGTTTTGCGGACAGGTTTTGCGGGCATGGCGAAAATTCCGGAAGAATCAGACGATGAATGCCGAATTGTTACGGCGAGTATTTCAGAACGTCAAGCCC
>JAITEO010000326.1 GCA_031281985.1 Zoogloeaceae bacterium
CTTCGATGGCCTGTTGCAGCACGGCTTCCTGCGAATCGCCATTGATCAGGATGGTCTTGGTCTGCGTACCGATTTCGCTGACCAGTTGGGCATAGGCGACCTGGAAGGTGGATACGCCCTTCGCGCCATCACCATTCATGGTGAGCGCGGTTTGCAACGCGCCGATCTGCACGATGTTGCGCGCATCCGCCGTGCCGCCGGTATTTCGTTCCAGCGTGAATTCATCCCCATCGGCGGGAACGCCGGTGATGTTGAAGGAAAAACCGTCGACCACGATGGTGTCGCCGCTCGCGTAGGGAATGTCGAGGGTGCCGGGCGGGTAGTTCGTGGTGGTGCCGTCACTCTTGATGACCTGGATGCTGGAAGTCGAACTGAAGCCCGTCAGCGTGGCGAGCGCCGCGTTATAGCTCAGGGTTTGCGGCAGATTGGCCATCGAGTATCCGGCATCGACCACGCTGCCCGCGCTGATGACGGCATTGCCCGTGTTCGACGCATTGGCTCCGGTGCGGATCGGCATGGCGGCGGCAATGCGGCGCACGTCGGCGGTGATGTCCCGATTGAGGCTGATGTTGCGCGCGCTCTCGCGCGTGGGTTGCAAGAGATAGGTGTCCCCTGCTGCCGCCGGCGTCCCGGAAAAGTCCAGGGTCAGGCCGTCGAAACTCAGTGGCGTGCCCACCGTGCCGGTCATTACACTCTTGTCGGAAAGGCGCTTGACTTCGTAGGTCGTGGCGCTGGTAAAGCGCACTTCATAATCGCTGGTGGTGAGATCGGTGTAGTAATTGCCGTTCTCCGACATCTGCGGCGGATTGAAGGTAAGGCTGGCGCTGGCCGTGCCCGTGTTGAGGGCATTGGCAATCACCTTGGGGTCACGCAGCTTGAAGAAATCGGCAACGAAGCCCGTCTCGCCCGCGATTGTGCCCAGCAGATCCTGCCCCAACTGTTGCTGGGCATTGACGGTGAGCGCGATACTGGCGGCAACCTGCCCCAGGGAATTGGCGGCCTGATCCAGCGATTCACGGCGAAACGTCATCAGTCCGCCCAGGATGCCGCCATCCAGATAGGTTTCCGGCAATTCCGCCGCGCCGCCCTTGGCGGCGACGACCATGCGTTCCGGATCGGCAGCGGAAGGCCGCGTTTCCAGTTCCATGGCCACGGTATTGACGACCAGCGCGTGCCCGTTGCCGGCAAATACGGTCAGGGAATTGTCGGAATCCAGATAGGTATTGACCCGCACCAGCTTGTTGAGTTCAAGCACCAACTGGTCCCGCTGATCCAGCAGATCGTTGGGCGGATGCCCGGTATGGCTCTGGGCGATGATGCGTTCATTCAACTTGGCGATGTCCCGGCTGTAGGCGTTGATTTCGTTGACCACATCCTTCAACTGGGAATTGGTTTCGTCATACAACTGGGTCAAGCGGTTATCCAGGGTCTGGAAGCGGGTAACGAGCGCCTCCGCAGCGCTCGTCATGGATTGGCGCGCGGAAATCAGCGAAGGATTGGCCGCCACATCCTGCACCGCCTGAAAAAAGCCCGCCAGCACCGGAGAGAGTCCCGCGTTCGAGTCTGCCAGCAGGTTGTCGATACGCGAAATCATCGAATACTGGGTATCCAGTTCGCTGGAACGGGTCTGCGCGTCATTGACCTGCTTGGTCAGGATGTCATCGTAGTAGCGCAGCACGGTCTGCACCCGCACGCCCTGACCAATGGCGCCCGCGCCGGTCATCATCGAGCCGTTGGTGACCTGCATGGCGGATTGGCGGCTGTAGCCCGCCGTATTGACGTTGCTGATGTTGTGCTGCGTGACCGCCAACCCCATTTGGGCCGTGTTCAGGGCACTGACGCCCGTACCTAAAAGGCTCATGATTCTTCTCCGGTTCTTGTGGAGGCGGCAAAAAACAACCCCCCGTTTCCTGCCGGTCTGTCTTGAGTCTGAACCCAACGCAAACCCCTCCGGCCTTGGGTTTGCGTTGCCTTTACGGCCTACGCCGAATCTCGCCATTTGAATCGGCAAAAGCAGATTTTGCTTTTTGACGCCTCTCTTACGGCACAGACGGAAAACTATTGAGCCTGGACTAACCGATCAACGCCTGTCGCAAGGTCGGGCCGGCAATGATGGCCGAGAGTTTTTCCGCGTAGTTCGGATCGCTGGCGTAGCCCGCCTGCTGCAACCTTCGAGCAAACTCCGTGCCACTTTGCGAACCAATCACGCCGCTGTAGCGCGGACTGTTGCCGAGCAGGCGCGCATAGTCGGCAAAGGCTTCGGCATAGGAATCATAGGCGCGAAAACGCGCCTTCTGCGTGACGGGCACGCCGTTCTCGTATTCCGTCGTCGTGATTTCCGTGCTCTTTCCCCGCCAGCTTCCCCCGGCCTTGATGCCGAAAAGATTGTAGGCGGGACTGCCGTCGGCATTCTTGATGCCGCGCTGCCCCCAGCCGCTTTCCAGCGCCGCGTGGGCAATCAGGAACTGCGGCGGAATGCCGGTGCTGCGGCTGGCTTCCACCGCGTGCGGCCACATCTGCGTGACGAATTCCCTGGGCGTGGCGGCAACCGGCGCGCTCTGGGGGTCGGCAGGCGCGGCAGGGGCGGCGCGCTGCATGGATACGCGCTCCAGCGCCGCGCGCAGATTCGGGTTGCTCGGGTTGCCAAAAGCGGCAAGCGGCAAAAATTCACCCCGCCCGGCGGCAAGCGTTGCCGCTGGCAAGGGTTCGGCCCTGGGCACGGCATTTTCCCCGGCGTTGCCGCTTGCGTCCTCGCCAATGCGGCGGCGCAACTGTTCCTTCAGTATCTGCGCAAGCCCAATGCTTCCGGTGCGCGACAGATCCTTGGCGATCTGCTCATCGAACATCCCGGTGAAAAAACGGCTGGCTTCATTGTCCATGAGACTGTCCTGATCGGTAGTGGCGCGCATGGATTTCAACATCATCTGCAAGAACAACGCCTCGAATTCCTGCGCCGCCGCCTTCACGCCGGCATCCTTGTCGGTCTTGAATTTCGCGCGCAACTCGCGCGCGCTCTGCACATCGGCAGCCAGCGACGCGGCAGCGGTTTTATCGATCGCCATCAGATGATTTCCAGTTCCGCGCGCAACGCGCCCGCCGCCTTCATCGCCTGCAGAATCGCCAGCAGATCCTGCGGATTCGCGCCCAGCGAATTCAGCGCCTTCACCACATCCGCCAGATTCGTCCCCGCCCGGATATTCAAAAGATTCGTGCCATCCACCGACAGGCGGGCGCTGGTCTGGCGGCTGATCAGGGTTTCCTCGCTTTCGACCACCACCGAAAGATTGCCGTGCGAAATGGCGCAGGCTTCGATTTCCACCCGCTGATTCATCACCACCGACCCGGTGCGCGGATTCATCACCACCTTGGCGGGCGCTGGCGCGGGCGAGAATTCGATATTTTCCAGCCGCCCCATGAACGCCACCCGCGCATCCGGGTTTTCCGGCGCAAGCACGCGAAACTGCCGCCCATCCACCGCCTGCGCCACCCCCGCACCCATCTCCCGATTGATTGCCTCCACCGCGCGCCGCGTCAAATCGAAATCCACACGCGTCAATTCATAGGTGACATACGGCCCCTGCCCCAGCGTCGTCGGCACCGCGCGCTCTATGGTCGCGCCCTCCGGAATGCGCCCGGCGGAAAGATGATTCACCTGCACACTCGCGCCCGGCGCCGCCGCGCCCGCGCCGCCAACCACCAGATTGCCCTGCGCCATCGCGTAGATCTGCCCGTCCGCGCCTTTCAACGGCGTCATCAACAAGGTGCCGCCGCGCAGACTCTTGGCATTGCCGATGGAAGACACCGTGACATCGATGGTCTGCCCCGGACGCGCAAACGGCGGATGATTGGCTGTCACCATCACGGCGGCGACATTCTTCAACTGGATGCTGCGAATCTGATCCATCGGCATATTCACGCCCATCTGCGCCAGCATGTTCAATACCGACTGCGAGGTAAACGGCGTTTGCGTCGTCTGGTCGCCGCTGTTGTCCAGCCCCACCACCAGCCCATAGCCCACCAGTTGGTTGTTGCGCACCCCCTGGATGTTCGCCAGTTCCTTCAACCGCTCCGCGTGGACAACGGGCATCCCCAGCGCCAGCGCCAGGATTCCAGTCATCAGGAGGTTCTTTCGATGTGCAAACATGCGACAAACTCCGTTTTCAAGATTTCAAAATGGCAGGGCGGAAAGGAAGAAGCGCGCCAGCCATCCCATGACCTGCGCCTCGCTGACATAGCCGGAAGCCTTGTATTCGATGCGCGCGTCGGCAACGCGCGAGGATTCCACGCTGTTGGTCTCGCTCTTCACATCGCGCGGATTGACCACGCCGGAAAGACGGATGAATTCCTGCTGATGCCCGATGGCGACCTGCTTCTCGCCAGAAACCAAAAGATTGCCGTTCGGATAGACCTCGATGACCGTCACCGTGATCGTGCCCCGGAACACATTGGTGTTTTCCACATCCCCGCTGCCGCCAAAGGTATTGGAACTGTTGGCGTCGATGTTCATGTCCGCCAGCTTGTTGAACTGCTTGATGTTGTTCAGGGGATACACGCTCAACGCGCCCACGCCCGCCTTCACCGCGCCGGAACGGCTGGCGTTGCTCGCGGATTCGGCGGAAGCAGTGTTGTTTTCGGTAATGGTCACCGTCAGGATGTCGCCCACATACCGCGCGCGCCGATCCTCGAACAAGGGACGCACGGAAGCATCCTGGAAAATACTGCCGCTTGCCGTCTGCGGCATTTGCCGGTATTCCGGCCGCGCCGTCATCGGCTGATGCACGGCAGTCGGCGGCGTCGTGGCGCAAGCGCCCAACAACAACGCCAACAGACCACAGGCAACACAAGAAAACTTCATGACCAACACTCCATTCGCAAAATCCTACCCCCCACCCAAGCATAATCCGATCCAGGCTCTGGCGAGCAGCAAGCCCTGGCGGGCAGCAAGCCTTGGCAGGCAGCAAGCCTTGGCGGGCGGCAAGCCCTGGCGGGCGGCGGTGCGCGCCTGCGGCGCGGATGCGTGCAATATGGAG
>JAITEO010000103.1 GCA_031281985.1 Zoogloeaceae bacterium
TGTGCCTGAGGAGTGTGAGGATGCGTGACAACAGGTTATCGACCATTGCCCTGCTGGGAGCCATTCTGTGTGGAACAGCGAATGGAGAAACGTTGACGCTCGCTGGACTGTTGGCGCGCGCGCAAGGTTCCGAGCCGACCTTTCTGGCGGCGCAGACCGATGTTGCGGCAGCGCAGGCGCGTGAGAATCAGGCGTTCGGGATGATGTTGCCGCAGCTGAGTTTTACGGGTAGCGCCCATGCCAACGACCGTAGCTATCGTACCCGCTCACCGAATGTGCCAACGGAGGAAGCCAGTTATCGGAGCCATTCGCTGCAACTCAGTCTGACGCAGCCGATCTGGCGGTATGGAAACTGGGTCGGCTGGAAGCAGGCGCAAAAGGGTGTGGCGCAGTTTCACTTTCAATTGGAAGGCGCGGGACAGGATTTGTTTGCCCGGGTGGTGAGCGCCTGGTTCGACCTGTTGGCCGCCCGGGATACCCTGGCCTTTACCGAGCGACAGGAAGCAGCCTGGCATTTTTACTGGAAGACCACGGCGCGCGGCGAGACGTTGGGAGAAAACAGTCTGCTGGAGGCAACGGAAGCGCGCGCAAAACTGGATCAAGCCATCGCCGACCGGGTTGTGGCACAGACGGATGTGGAAATCAAACGCGCCCTGCTGGAACAGATCGTGGGCACACTGGGAGAATTCGATCTGCCGGAGATGCGCGCGGAAGCGGAGTTGGCGGATCCTTCCAGGGAGAAGCTGGAAGCCTGGCTGCTGGATGTGGAGCGGCGTAATCCCAGACTGTTGGCGGCAAGTTCCGCCTATGAGACGGCAAGCGACGAGGTGAGGAAAGAACGCGCGAATCATTATCCGACCCTTGATCTGGTCGCGAGTTACGGCAAGAACACTCAGGACGAGGTGGGTACCCAGGCCTATCAGCCCGGCTATGACATCAAGCAGGGTTCGGTAGGCTTGCAGCTCACGATTCCGATTTTTGCCGGAGGGACGGTTTCGGCCAAGGTGAGAGAAGCCATTGCGCGACAGGACAAGGCGCGACTTGAAGTCGAAGCGTCCCGCCGCGCCGCCGTAATGACGACCAAGGAGGCGTGGTTTTCCTGGGTAGGAGCGCGAGCGCGTGCGCAAGCGGGAAAACAAATGGTTCAGGCGGCGCATTTATCCTTGAAGCAGGCGCGTTTGGGCGAAGAAACGGGAGAAAGCGGCACCTATGAGATTTTGCAGGCCGAAGAGCAGTTGCGCAAAGGCGAGCGGGATTTTCGCAAGGCGCGTTACGATCAGGTGGTGTCGTATGTTCGCCTGAAATCACTGGCGGGGTTGTTGATGACGGAAGATATCGTCGCGCTGGATGCGCTATTGCTGCCGACCGCCCATGAAAAAACGCCCGCCGGAGAAAAATGATGTTTTCGCTTTCCGGCGTGTCCATTCCTGACGCCGGGGAGGCGTTTTCGGATACTGCCGTTTGGGAGACTTTTATCCATGCCGACAGCGCCGAAGCGCGTTGTCGTTCATGGTTGAAGCTGGCGTGCGGGCATTTGCCGGATGTGGAGGCAGCGGCCATCCTGGTGGAACATCCGGTGGAACACACGTTTGCGCCGATTGCCGTATGGCCGGAAGTCAATCCGGAAATGGCGAGGCTGGGGCCGGTCATCGAGAAGGTTTTACGAGAGCGGCGCAGCGTGACACAGGTCACATCGACGCCATCTGTTGTCACCCATGTGGCCTGGCCCTTGCTGGCGGGTGAGCGGATTGTTGGCATTCTCGCCTTTGCCATCGCCCGGCCGGAGCGCGAAATCGAAGCGATTGTGCGCCAGATTCATTGGGGATGCGCCTGGATTGCCAATCTTTTTCTGGAGCGCGATCGCGCAAGCGCGGAGCAGGGGCAGAAACATCTGGGCGCGGTACTGGAAGCAACGGCGGTCATGCTGCGTCATCGCACCTTGCGGCAAGCCCTGTTCGCGGTGGTGCATACCTTGCGTCAGCAGTTCGACGCTTCTCGTGTCGCCATCGGACTGGCGGACGAGGAAAGCGCAACCGTCATGCTGGTTGCCCTGTCCGATGCTGCGACCTTCGAGCGTCGCGCGCCGCTTGTCAAGGCTTACGAGCAGGCCATGCACGAAGCTTACGACGTGCATCTTGCCGTGCTGTCGCCGCCGCTGGAAAGCCAAGAGGATCGCGCGGCGGCGCTTGCGCCGCTGCATGCGGAATTGCGCGCCATTTCGGGCGCAGAAGCGACCTTGTCGTATCCGCTGACGATAGGCGCGCGATGTGTCGGGGTGATGACCCTGGACAAGAAATCCGGGACGTTCGGACAGGATGCCCTGGCGTGGCTGGACGCTTTTTCAGCCTTGGCGGCACCGGTGATCGAACAGCGCCGGGCGGCGGAGCGCGGTGTGTGGAGCCGCTTTTCGCGTGATTGCAAGCGCGTGTTTGCCAGATTGTTCGGGCCGCGTCATTTGACTTGGAAGGTGGCGACCTGCTCGGTGTTGTTGCTGGCCGCCGTGCTGGCGCTTACGCCCATTCATTACCGGGTTTCCGCAAAAACGGTGGTGGAAGGCGAGGTACAGCGGGTTGCCGCCGCCCCTTTCGAGGGATTCATCCGCGCGGCGCATGTACGCGCGGGCGATGTGGTCAAGGCCAGCCAGCCCCTCGCGGAACTGGATGACCGTACCTTGCGGATCGAGGAAGCGCGCTGGTCCAGTGAAAAGGATCAATATACGAACCGTTTGCGCGAAGCCATGGCCAACAACGATCTGGTTTCCCTGCAAGTGCTGGATGCGCAGGTGCGGCAGGCCGAGGCGCAACTGGCGTTGACGACGGAAAGAATTGCCCGCGCAAGGCTGGTTGCGCCCTTTGATGGGGTCGTGGTTTCCGGGGATTTGAGTCAGCAGATTGGCGCGCCGGTCGAGATGGGGCAAATCCTCTTCGAAATTGCGCCCTTGCAGAGTTATCGCGTGATTCTGCAAGTCGATGAACGCGAAATTCGCCATGTGCGCGTCGGGCAATCGGGTCGCCTCGTGATGACCGGCATTGCGGGCGAAGCGATGGATTTCAAGGTTGCGAGGGTCACGCCGGTCGCCACAGCGGAAGAAGGCAAGAATTTCTTTCGGGTCGAGGCGGCATTGTCCGGCGCACCCTTGCGGCTGCGTCCCGGCATGGAAGGCATCGGAAAAATCGAAGTGGGACGTCATTCCCTGTGGTGGGTATTGACACACAGCCTTACCGAGTGGCTGACCCTGTTTGCCTGGACATGGTTGCCATAGGGGAAACGTCAAAAAGTAAAACCCTACTTTTTGCCGGTTCAGTCAGCAAAAAAGAACAGGCAGAGCCTGCCCTTTCTTGGGAAAGGGCAACGCAACACCAGGGACAGGCTGACTTTTCGTAGCTTTTTCATGGCTTGAAGGCGAGGCTGTCTGCCTTCAAACCCAAACTTGTCTAGTGGTTATTTTTTAGGCCAGGGTAATGCGCACAAAACTCTTCAGTTCTTCATGGCACAGTGTGGCGGATCTGAAACCGTGCCTCGTGCCGCAGGCGCGTATCCGGCGGCATGTCTATCGCGGACAGGTTTGGCACGTGGCGCAGGATCAGAGCGGCGGACGCTTCTATCGGCTGTCGCCTGCCGCGTATGCGCTGGTATGCGGCATGGATGGGAAGCGCAGTGTTCAATCGCTGTGGGAACGCGCCAATGCGGACGGTACGGGTGACGCCTGCACCCAGAACGAAATCGTCGACCTGCTGGTGCAATTGCACGCGGCGGATTTGTTGCAGGTCGACGCAACGCCCGATGCCGCCGCCCTGTTCGAGCGTTACGCAAAAAAACGCAGGAGCACATGGAAACAGTATCTCTTGAATCCCATGAGTCTCAAGGTACCCTTGCTCGATCCGGATGCCTTTCTTCAGCGTTGGTTGCCCACCGCCAGATGGTGTTTTGGCCATGCGGGCATTGCGCTCTGGCTCATGGTGGTCTTGCCTGCCGTGGTGCTGGCAATTCAGCATTGGCCGGAACTGACCCACAATTTTTCGGATCAGGTGCTTTCCATGGGCAATTTGCTGGTCATGGCCTGCGTATATCCGGTGGCCAAGCTGTTGCATGAACTGGGGCATGCCTTTGCGGTTCGCGTATGGGGCGGAGCGGTGCACGAGATGGGGCTGATGTTCCTGGTATTTGCGCCCATTCCCTATATGAACGCCTCGGCGGCTTCGTCGTTTCCGTCCCGGCGGCAACGCATGGTCGTGGCGGCGGCGGGCATGCTGGTGGAGGTTTTCATCGCGGCCATCGCGCTTTATGTCTGGCTGCTGGTCGAGCCGGGCATCACAAAGGCGGTGGCCTACAACTTCATGATCATTGCCGGGATTTCCACACTGGTTGTCAATGGCAATCCGCTGTTGCGCTATGACGGCTATTACATTCTGTGCGACTTGATCGGAATGCCCAATCTGGCGCAGCGCGGGAAAAAATACCTGACCTATTTGTGGGATCGTTACGTTTTCGGCGCGCATGATGTGGAAGCGCCGCGAGAAACCATCGCCGAAAAACGCTGGCTGGTCGCCTACATGCCCCTGGCCTGGCTGTACCGGATGATGGTGATGGTATCGATCATCCTGTTCGTAGCGGGCGCGTTTTTCATTGTCGGGGTATTACTCGCGTTATGGTGCACCCTGACGCTGATCGGTGTGCCGCTCTGGAAGGCATGGCGGCACGTCACGCGCAGCCCGGATTTGCGGCATTGCCGGAAGCGGGCCATACAGATTTCCGTCGCGCTGGCGGCGGGATTTTTCCTGTTTGCCTTTGCCTTGCCGCTGCCTTTGCGCACACAGACGGAAGGCGTAGTGTGGCTGCCGGATCGCGCGATTTTACGCGCGGGAGGTAGTGGGTTTTTTGTGCGTTGGGGAGTTGCACCCGGAACGAGGGTGTGCAAAGGTGAGGTGTTGTTTGAACTCCATGATCCTTTGCTGGCAACCGAGGTGGAAGTCGCGCGTGCCAAAGTGGCTGAAGCAAAGGCCAGATTTCTGTCGGAACAGTTTTCCGACCCGATCAAGGCACAGGTTTCCGGTCGGCAGTTGCAGCAGGAAGAGGCCATTCTGCTCAAACTCGAGGAACAGGCGGCAAAACTGAAAGGAATTGCCGAAACGGAAGGGATTCTGGTAGTGCCCCAAGCCGAAGACATGACGGAACGTTATTACCGGCAGGGAGAATTGATGGGTTATGTGTTCGTCAAGGACGCCTTGCTTGCCAGGGTGGTTGTGCCGCAGGAAGATATTCATCTGGTGCGCGCCTATTTTCGGAATGCCCGCCTGCGTCTGGCGGACAGCGTGATGGAAAGCCACGCGGTGACTTTTACACGCGCGCCTTCGGCAGGCGGGATTGACGAATTGCCTACCCCGGCGCTTGGCGTGATGGGGGGCGGAAGGATACCGACCATGCCGGATGATCCAAAGGGCGTGAAAACGATGGAACGGATATTCCTGGTCGATTTGACGCTGCCCGAAAAGATGCCGCCGGTCGCGTTTGGCGAGCGCGTTTTCGTGCGCTTCGATCATGGCTGGGAACCGCTCGCCTGGCAGCAATTGCGCCGCCTGAGACAGTTGTTCCTGGGGCGTTTCGGTGTTTGATCCGCGCGCCTTGCTTGTGGGCCGCGAGGTGGCGGTTTTCGATGGCGCTTATCTGGAGCGCAACGACGCGCCTGTTCATGCTGTCGAAGAATGGCTGCGCGAATGGGTGGCGCGTTTGCCCGCTTTCCGCTTGACCCGGCGCTTCCCACAAAAAATCAACGCGCTCGAGGAACGAATGGCGGCCTGTGACGATGAAGCGTTGCGACGCGAAATGTGGGAAGTTTCCGCGCGCCTGCGGCGCAATGGACTGCAAGAAACGTTGATCGTCCGCGCGTTTGCCGTTGTGCGGGAAGCAGCGAAGCGCACGCTGAACATGCGGCATTACGATGTGCAACTGCTGGCCGGATACGCCCTGTTGCGTGGAGAGGTTGCCGAAATGGCGACCGGCGAGGGCAAGACGCTGGCGGCAACCCTGAGTGTCTGTACGGCCGCGGCGGCAGGCGCGGCCGTGCATGTGGTCACGGTCAATGATTATCTGGCCGAGCGTGACGCCAAAGGCAATCTGCCGCTGTATGCGTTTTTTGGCTTGAGCGTAGGAGTTGTCAAACAGGGGATGTCCATCGAGGAGCGGCGCGCGCAATATGCCTGCAATGTGGTGTATGTCTCCAACAAGGAATTGACCTTCGATTACCTGAAAGACCGCATTGCGCTGGGCAGCGTTTCCGCCGCGCAACTCAGGCTGCGCCGTTTGCAGGGCGCGCGTCCCGCGCCGACCGCCTTGCTGCGCGGCCTGCATGTGGCGATTGTCGACGAAGCGGACAGTGTCCTGATCGACGAGGCGAGAACACCCCTGATCATTTCCGAAACCCTGCCCAACGATCTGGAAGACGCGATTTATCATCAGGCTATCCAGTTGGCCAAACGATTGGAAAAAGGAACGGACTTCCAGGTGCGCGACCGTGATGTCTGGCTCACGCCCGACGGAGAAGCCCAAACAGCCCTGTATGCCGGGGAATGGGAAGGCGTTTGGAAATCCGTGTCCTGGCAAAAGGAGTTGACGACCCAGGCACTCACGGCGCTCCATCTTTTTCAGTGCGACCAGCATTACATCCTCGTGGAAGGCAAGGTGCAGATCGTGGATGAATCCACGGGGCGGGTAATGCCGGATCGAACCTGGGAACATGGTCTGCACCAGATGATCGAGGCCAAGGAAAATTGCGCCATTACCGGACAACGGCGAACCCTGTCGCAGATTACCTATCAGCGTTTTTTTGGGCGCTATCTGCTGTTGGCGGGAATGACGGGAACGGCGAAGGAAGTCGCTTCCGAGTTGAAGCGGGTCTATGACCTTTCCGTGACGCCTGTTCCAACGCACAGGCCATCCCGGCGGCAACGCCTGCCGGATCGTCTGTTCAGGACATCGGAAGAACGCTGGCAAGCCGTTGCCGCGCGGGCGCGGGAAATTGCGGACAAGGGACGTTCCGTCCTGGTGGGCACCCGTTCCGTCGCGGCATCGGAGCATTTGAGCCATCTGCTCGACGAACAGGGCGTAGCGCATACCGTTCTCAACGCGCGCCAGGACGAAGGCGAAGCGGAAGCGGTTGCCCAGGCGGGACAGGCCGGACAAATCACGGTGGCAACCAACATGGCGGGACGCGGTACGGACATCAAACTGGCGGCAGAAGTCGAATGGCAGGGCGGGCTGCACGTCATCCTGACCGAATTCCATGAAACCGCCCGGATAGACCGGCAACTGTTCGGACGCGCCGCGCGTCAGGGAAATCCCGGTACGGTGGAAGCCATGGTCAGCCTCGAAGATGAATTGTTCCAGCGTTTCGTCCCTTGGCTGGCCGGAAAGGGAAGTGAACACTGGCTGCGCTCGGCTGCCGGCAACGGACGTCTGTTCCGCTGGCTGGTCGCCTTTGCCCAGCTCCGCGCGGAAACCAACAACCGCCGCATCCGGCTCGATATCCTCAACCGGGACAGAAAATGGCTACAGGCGCTTGGTTTTGTGGAAAACCACCGGAAGTGATTCCAGTGCCGAAATTGGTTCCGGTTCCGGCTTCGGCCCATTCATCGTAGAACCTGTTCATGATCTCTGGTTTTCCGGGCACGCCCTCTGCGTCGTCATTGCGATGCCTTTACCCGTGCAATCCAAAGTTTCATCCCCGCGTCTCCTCGGAGGCGTCATCCGTATCC